>DATHVN010000130.1 GCA_035461305.1 Euzebyales bacterium
CAACAGCCACATCGTTGCCAGCCCGCCGACGCCCGATCCGCCGACGATCGGCAGCGCCCAGCCGGTCAGGCCGTCGAACAGGGTCGGCGCGTCCACGGCGAGCACGACGACGCCGAGGAGGGCCACCGTGCCGGTCACGACCCCCATCGCCAGGCCACGCCGCTGGAACCACGCGGTGAGCTGGGTCCGGCCGAGCCGGTCAGCGTCGCGGGCCATGAAGACCGCGGCGAGAAACGCGCACGTGAGGACCGCGAGGACCCCACCGAGGATCGACGTCGGGCTCAGCCACACGGTCGCACGATCGACCCCGCCCGTCGCCGGGACCCGTCCGGACGCGAGCGCGCCGACGGCCGTGCCGAAGAAGAACGGCGTCACGACCGACGACAACGCGAACGCGGCGCCGTAGACCTGCGCCTGGCGGACGTTGGTCGCGAACTTGCGGAACGCGAACCCCGAGCCGCGCAGGACGATGCCGAGGGCCGCGAAGCTCAGGGGCACGTACAGCGCCGAGACGATCTGCACGAAGGCCTGCGGGAACCCGGTCCACAGGTAGACGAGCACGAAGATGAGCCAGACATGGTTGGCCTCCCACACGGGCCCGATCGAATGGTCGACGAGCCGGCGGACCTCGCCGCCGCGCCGGGCGTCGCCGGCTGTCAGATCCCAGAATCCCGAGCCGAAGTCGGCGCCACCGAACACGGCGTACAGCAGCACGCCGAGGAACACGATCATCGCGACGACGTCGGGCAGCCCCACGCGTTCACCTCGCGGTCGTCATCGGTCGTTGCCGTCAGCGGACCTGCTCCGGCTCCCTGGCGTGCAGCGGTTCCGGCGGGCCGTACGGCGCCTGCAGCTCCGCCCCGGCGCGCCAGCGGGCCGCCATCGTCCGCAGCACGACGGCCGCGGCGACCGTCAGGAGGCCGTAGACCGCCGCGATGACGCCGAAGCTGACCCAGATCCACGACACGTCGGTCACCGCGTCCGCGGTCCGCTCGATGCCGTACACGATCCACGGCTGGCGCCCGACCTCGGTCGTGACCCACCCGGCTTCGAGGGTGAGCACGGCGGCGGGACCCGCGGCGACCAGCACCGACAGCAGCACGCGCGGCAGCGGGGACCCCCGCCGTCGCCACCACCACCAGCCCACGACCAGGCCGAGGCCGGCCAGCGCCGAGCCGATCCCGACCATCGTCTGGAACGCGTACCGCACGACGTTCACGGGCGGCCGCTCGCCGGTGGGCACGTCGGCGAGGCCCCGGATCTCCGCGTCGAAGTCGTTCTGCGCGATGAACGATGTCAGGCCGTCGATCGGGACGCGCAGCCCGCCGACCACGCCCTCGCCCTCGCGGTAGAAGCCGCCGATGACCAGGTCCGCGCCGCGTTCGGTCTCCCACACCCCCTCCATCGCGGCCAGCTTCGTGGGCTGGAGGTCGGCGACGCGCTGGCCGGCGAGGTGGCCGACGACCGGCTGGATGACCGCGGCGACCGAGGCGAACGCCAGCGGTACCCACACACCCAGATGGTGGTAACGGTCGGTCCGGCCGCGCAGCATCCCGGCCGCGTAGACGGCCGCGACCAGGAAGCCGACCACAATGAACGCCGCCACGTACATGTGCACGTACTCGTGCGGGAGCGCCGCCGTGAACATCGCGTCGAGGGGCGACACGTCCGTGACCTCGCCGGCGGCCAGCACGAAGCCCTCGGGGCTGTTCATCCACGCGTTGACCGACAGGATGAAGAACGTGCCGGTCGCCCCCGCGATCGCGACGGGCACCAACATCAGCGAGTGCACCCGGCCGGGCAGGCGGTCCCACCCGTACAGGTAGATGCCGAGGAAGATCGCCTCGGTGAAGAACGAGATGCCCTCGAGCGCGAACGGCAGGCCGATCACGTCGCCGAACGGGCCCATCAGCCCGGGCCACAGCATGCCCATCTCGAAGCTGAGGATCGTGCCCGAGACCGCGCCGATGGCGAACAGCACGCCCGCGACCTTCGACCAGCGCCTGGCGAGCCGCAGCGCATCGTTGTCGCCCCGCAGCCCGCGGCGGTGCAGCACCAGGATCATGAGCGGGAACACGACGCCGAACGCCGCGAGCACGATGTGCCATCCGAGTGACAGCGCCATCTGGTAGCGGGCCGCCAGCAGATCCGTCGCCGAACCGGTTGCCGCCAGCAAGCCCATGGGTCAGCTCCGCTCCCGATCGTGCTCGACTCGATCGTAGCGTGACCCGGCTGCGTGCCGTGCGCCCGTCCGGCGGGCCGCTGGTACGGTTCGAGCGCGCACCCGCGAGAGCGGGGCAGGCGACGCAGACGCCACGGAGGTGCCCTGGTGAGTGACGTCCCGCAAGCGCCGACAGGCCACGTCATCCTGGCGACGGCCGACAGCACACCGTACGCCTCGGTGCGCGGCCGCCCCATCCCCCGTGCGCAGCGGCGTGCGCTCGGCAAGGCGCTGCGGCGCGAGACGCCGCATGAGTCCCTGGGCGACTGGTCCCCGCCGCCGGACCGCCGTGACGTGGTCGACCAGCTCGCCGAGAACCACGAGGGACGCATCGACTGGCTCGTGCCCGTGCGGGTCGGACGGATGGTCGCGTCCCCCTATGGGTTTCTTCGGGGGTCGGCGACGGTCATGGCCGAGGACCTGGCCCACCTGCCCGCGACCGGCATCATGCCGGTGATCGGTGGCGACGCCCACTTCGGCAACTTCGGCTTCTACGCCTCGCCCGAGCAGCAGCTGGTGCTCGACATCAACGACTTCGACGAGGCCCACCCCGGCTGTTGGGAGTGGGACCTGCGCCGGCTGTGCGCGAGCGTGTGGGTGGCCGGACGGGAGAACGGCGCGGGCGAGGACGCCTGCGCCGAGGCGGTCATGGCGTGCAGCGCCGCCTACCGCAACCAGTTGTGGCAGCTGTTCGAGCAGCCGCTACTGTCACGGTCGTTCCAGCGGCTCGACCGCGAGCAGCTCCGCGAGCTGGCGTCGACGTCGTCGCTGCGCAAGCGCATCGACAAGGCGGCGAAGCGAGCACGGAGCCGCACCAGCGACCGCGCCCTGCCCCGCTTCACCGAGGAGCACGGCAGCGGCCGAAGGATCATCGAGGAGCCCCCGCTCATCACACGGCTCGACGACCGTGAGCGCGAGCTGCTGGCGGAGGCCCTCGACCGCTACCTGCTGACGCTGGCCCCCCACTGGCGTCGGGTCGTCGGCGGCTACACCGTGATCGACATGGCGCACAAGGTCGTCGGCGTGGGCAGTGTGGGCCTACGGGCCTACGTCGCGCTGCTGGAGGGCAGCAGCCCCGACGACGTCCTCTTCCTCCAGCTCAAGCAGGCACGGCGGTCGGTCATCGCCCCGTTCGTCCACGGCGACCAGGCCTGGCACGACCACCAGGGGCAGCGCGTCGTCGAGTACCAGCAGGCCCTGCAGACGGTCAGCGACCCGCTGCTCGGCTGGACGACCGTCGACGGGCGCCAGTACTACGTCCGGCAGTTCCGCAACATGAAGGGACGCATCCAGCTCGACACGATCAAGCCGACCGCGATGGTCGACTACGCCGGCATCTGCGGCCGGCTGCTGGCGAAGGGCCACGCACGGACGAGCGGTGCCTCGATGATCGTGGGGTACCTGGGCAGCTCCGACAAGGTCGACGTCGCGCTGTGCCGCTTCGCCCGCGGCTACGCCGACCAGACCGAGCGGGACCACGAGGCGCTGCTCACCGCGGTCGCGGCCGGACGCATCGCTGCCGTTCACGGCGTCTGAGACCACCGGCGGCCACCCGCTACCGTGGGCCGACCCGCGTCCCCGCCGCTTCGGAGACCTCGTGCACGGCTTCATCACCGACCCGACCGGGCAGGACGGCCTCCGGCTCGCCCACGACCTGCCCGAGCCGGAGCCCGCCGCGCACGAGGTGGTCGTCGACGTCCGCGCGTTCGGCGTCAACCGCGGCGAGCTGTTCCTCCTCCGACAACGCGCCGACGGGTGGCGGCCCGGTCAGGACCTGGCCGGCGTCGTCGCGCGCGCAGCCGACGACGGCACGGGCCCCGTGGCAGGGACATGCGTCGTCGGCGTGGCCGACGGTGGCGCCTGGAGCGAGCGGGTCGCCGTGCCCGCGCACCATGTCGCGGCGCTGGACGCCGGCGTGCCGTTCACCGAGGCGGCCGCGCTGCCGATCGCCGGCCTCACCGCGCTGCGCGCGCTGCGACACGGTGGCGCCGTGCTGGGACGCGCTGTGCTCGTCACCGGTGCGACCGGCGCGGTTGGCAGCCTCGCCGTGCAGCTCGCGGTGGCGTCCGGCGCACGGGTGACCGCGCACGTCAGTGGGCCCCACCGCGAGCAGGTGGCCGCCCACCTCGGCGCCGCGTCCGTGATCTGGGCGTTCGACGACACGACGGGCCCGTACGACGTGGTCCTCGACGGCGTCGGGGGTCCGGTCCTGCAGGCGGCGGTGCACCATCTCGCTCCAGGTGGCATCGCGGTGACCTACGGCACGATGGCGGGATCCGCGGAGCTCGGCCTGAGCGACTTCCGCCCGGCCCCTCTCGCCCGCGTCGTGGGGTTCTTCCACCACCTGCCCGAGGAGACGAAGGGCGAAGACCTGGCGATCCTTGCGGCGCTGGTCGCTGACGGCCGCCTCCGTCCGCAGCTCGGCGTGGCCCGCGACTGGGAGCACACGTTGGAGGTGCTCGGCCTGTTGCGCGACGGCGAGGTGCGTGGCAAGGCGGTGCTCACGCTGGGCCATCACTAGCAGACGACGGCGGACACTGCTCTGGCGCGTGGAAGATGTCTTCCTATACTGTAAGCCATGCGGCGCAAACCAAACACTCTGCTGCCCCTCGAAGCCGACATCCTCAACGCCGGCATGGCACTGCAACGGAGGGGCGCGCGACAGTTCTACGGGTTCCAGCTCGCCAAGCAGTTGGCGGACGCCGCGGATGCACGGCGTCTCACCGCGCACGGCACGCTGTACAAGGCGCTCGGGCGACTGGACGGTCGCGGTCTGCTGGCGAGCACCTGGGAGGATCCGCAGGTCGCCGCCGACGCCGGCCGGCCGCGACGCCGCCTTTATGAAGTGACGGGCGCGGGCGAACGAGCGTTGGCGCAGTGGCGGATCATGCACGACGGCGCCACGGTGCACGCTCTGCGACGAGGGCTTGAGCCGACGTGACCGTCGATGCGCGCGCGGCTGCGCTGGTCACGAGATGGGTGCACCTCTATACGCGCCGACTGCCCGCTGCCGTGGCGTGGGAGCGGCGGGCCGAGCTGATGAGCGACCTCTGGGAGGAAGGCGCGGAGTCGCGGGCCCAGGGCCGCCCGCCCGCCGCGACGGCAGCGTCAATGGTGTACCGGGCGCTGGCCGGTGTGCCAGCAGACATCACCTGGCGAAGTGGTCAGCTGTCGCGCCTGGTCACCCGGGAGCTTCAGCCGCTGTCGCCGCGCCTTCCGGCGACGAAGGGCCCGGGTGCCTGGCATCGTGTCAGAATCCTGCTCCGCACGCGACGGTGCCACGCGTGCGGGCGGCGGTACGAACGTCGGCGCTCGTACTACTGCCCGACGTGCAAGACGAGTCCGACACAGGGGATCGTCGACCGTACATGAGGTCGTCGGGCGGCGCCTCATCCAGCCACCCCTTGACAAAGGGAAGATATCTTCCTATAGTCGGCTCATGGTAGACATGCGGAGTCGGCCTCCAGACCGCCGAACGGTTGGACAGGTCCGTGCTCGATGGCCCAGCCGGCGTTGTCACGCGTGTGGAGAGCGCCACAGGCGCGACCTGCGGCGCTGTCCCGTGTGTCTCGCCACACGGTACGACAGTGCAGTCGACCGCGGCCCCCGGCCGGTGCCCGTTCCTGAGGAGTAGGCCGCGACCGGGCTGAGGAGGCGTTCGATGGACAAGGCGACCGGCACCCGGAACCGGCAGTTCCGCTTGACCGCACGGCTGCGCCGATGGCGCACACACTTCCATTGCTTGGCCTGTGGTGAGTACTTCCCACGCAACAAGCCCTACTGTCCGTACTGCAAGACCCGCAAGGGCGGCCGCGGACAGAACATGCCCCCCGCCGGCTCGTTCTAGGTCGAGATCGTTCCACGGACAGCAGTCGTTCGTCGAGGTTTCGACGGTCGCGGGGACGGCGGGTGGCAGCTCGGCCGGGGTCGAACAGGTGGCACAGCCCTGTACACACGGTGGTCACCTCGGAGCAACGCCGAGAAATCTCGAGCGCGTGCTGGACCGTGGCCTGGATGGACGGCGGGGTCAGCCGGTGGGACCGAAGCGCTCGGTCCGGACCGCGGCCGGGTCGAAGCCGCCGTCGACGAGCAGATCTGCGGCGGCCTCGACGAACCCGTGCGAACCACAGACGAACGCCGTCCCGGACGTGATGCCGGTCCGCGCAAGCAGCTCGGCGTCGACGCGGCTCGTGTGTCCCGTCCAGCCGGCGGGTGCCTGTCGTGTGAACGTCAGCAGCGTCTCGTCACCCAGCTCATCGGCGTAGATCACGTCCACAGCGGAGCGGACCGAGTAGACGAGCCGCATGGGCGCATCGGGCATCGTCCGTCGCCTGTGCCGCAGCATCGCCATGAGCGGCACCACACCCGAGCCTCCACCCACGAGCAGCGCGGGCGACTCACCGCGCCACACGAAGTACGAGGCGAACGGGCCGCGGACCTCGACCTGGTCGCCCACTTCCACGACCTCGTGGAAGTACGTCGACACCTCGCCCTCGTCGAGCCGGTCGATCGTCAGCTCGACGCCCCCGGCGTCCAGCGGCGATGAACCCACCGAGTACGACCGCTGCGCCTGGTAGCCGTCCGGGGCAGTCAGACGGACATCGTAGTGCTGCCCCGGAAGGTGCGGCATCCACAGCGGCAGCTCGATACGGAAGGTCTTGACCCGCGGCGTCTCGTGGCGGATCGCCGACACGGTTCCGATCTGCCACCGGCCAGGCGCCCGCGGCGCGACGGTGTTCAGTCGTTCCAATACCGCTCCTGCCTCCACGGGTCGCCGCGGTTGTGGTAGCCGTTGGCCTCCCAGAAGCCCGGTTCGTCGTGGTCCATGATCCGCAGGCCGGCGACCCATTTCGCACTCTTCCACAGGTACAGGTGCGGGACCAGCAGCCGGACCGGACCCCCGTGGGCCCGTGGCAGCGGCTCGCCCTCGTACTCCGTGACGATCCACGCCCGGCCACCGGTCAGGTCCTCGACCGGGAGGTTCGTCGTGTAGCCGCCGTACGAGTGCGCCATCGCGTAGCCGCCGAGGGGTTCGACCTCGTCGAGCAGCACGTCCAGGGACACGCCGCGGAACGTCGTGTCGAACTTCGACCACTTGGTCACACAGTGCAGGTCCGTGCGCACGGTCTCGAACGGCAACTCGCGGAACTGCTGTGCCGTCCACGTGCGCGGCTCGGCGACCATGCCGTCGATCCGCAGCTCCCAGTCGTCCACGCCGACCCGCGGTGTCACACCGGCCGTCAGCACCGGGAAGCCCGTCTCGACGTACTGCCCGGGTGGCAGCCGGTCCGCGTACTCCTCCGGCACACGCCGACGTCCGCCGAACCCGCGGGAGAGAAAGCCCGTCATCGTGTCACCTCTGTGTCCGCGTTCCATTGTCGCCGATCGGACATCGGCCCACGGCTCGAGGCCCACGGCGTCGTCGTCGAGCCGTGACGCACGGCCACGGTCGTCACCACCGTGCTCGCGGTCGGCAGCACGGCACGTCCGGCCGTGTCGAGGTTGTCGGCGTGGTCATCGTGGCTGAGCAGCACGGCGTCGATTGGTGGTAGGTCGGCTGCAGTGATGGCGAGCCTGACGACCTTGCGCGACGAGGGCCCCACCCGAGCTCGTACCGCCGGCCGGGTAAGTCGAACGTCTGACGTTGCTCGAGCGCGGTCGTAGTCGTCGAGTCGTCAGATGGTCACCGCAGCCGACGTCTGGAGATCTGTGATGGCCAGGACCTACCAGGGACCGAGAGACCGGCTCTGGTTCGACCGGAGTTTCGAGTGGGTTGGGACGCTCAAGCCCAAGGCGACGCGGCGGCGCTGAGGTTGCTGTGCCGTCGGGCGCTCTCGCTTGCTGGTCTCCCGGGCACCCCGCAGTGTCCGAGGTTCGGTGGCAACCGCACTGCGGCCGTCGTGAAGGCACAGACTTACCTCGTACGGTAGAGTGCGTCGGAGAGGTGGATCCATGGCTCCGCGCACCGACGTCGAAGCGACGACCGAACGGCCCCGGATCCCGCTGAGCCGGGGACGGGTGTTGCGCGCCGCCGTGGACGTCGCCGATCGCGGCGGGCTCGAGGCGCTGACGATGCGCCGGCTCGCCCAGGAGCTCGGGGTCGAGGCGATGTCGCTGTACCACCATGTCGCGAACAAGGAGGCGGTCCTCGACGGCGTCATTGAGGTCGTCGTCGGCGAGATCCTCGAGGGCGTGGATCGTGCGGATGCGCCGGCTCCGGACGACGACTGGCAGTCGGCGATGCGTGCGCGGATCGTCGCCGCCCGCGAGGTGCTCCTGCGCCACCCCTGGGCCCCCCGTCTGCTCGAGACGCGGACCACGATGAGCCCGATGGAACCTATCATTCCATCGTTATGGCGGGATGAGATGACACGCCTTGCCGTCCCGATGATCGCCGTTCAATCTCACACGGTTGCGGCGTTCACACGTCGACCGTGACCCGGCAGCGCCAGGCCCCGGCGTTGCGCCGCAGTTCCATTCCGTGGTGGGTGATCGCTTTGGGAACGGCTCCGCGCTGGTCAACGGCGGCGGCGGACGCAACGTGGAACTCGCCGTGCAGACCGCCGTCGGCAGCCGCCGTGACGGCGACGTCGACCGGCACCCGGTCCTCGGCGTCGAGCAGGTACAAGACCTCTTCGAGCAGGGCGACCAGAAGGTTCTCCCCGCTGTCTGCCGGGAAGGAGCGCGGCACGCTGGCTGACGCGGTGACGTCGCCGACGTCCGCGAAGGTCGCGACGAGGCCCAGCACGGCGTGACGCAGGCAGGCATCGCGGGTCGGCCCCCACGCCTCGACGATGACGTCGGCGGTGTGCGGCAACGATCGATGACCCGACGACGCCTCCACGGATCAGCCTTTCACCACGCCGAGCGGTCGCAGTCGGGCGACCTTGCGGCTGAGTCCGGCCTCCTGGCAGGTGTCGACCACCTCGTCGACGTCCTTGTAGGCGAAGGGGGCCTCTTCTGCCAGGCCCGCCATCGCACCTGGTCGCACGGCGACGCCGGCGGCCTCCAGCTCATCGCGCAAGGCGCGACCGCCGATCCTGCGACGGGCGGCGTGGCGGCTCATCACCCGCCCGGCGCCGTGACATGTGGAGAAGAAGGCGTCGCCGCCGGTGACGCCGACCAGCACGTGCGACGCCGTCCCCATGGACCCGGGCACCAGCACGGGCTGGCCGATGTCGACGAGATCATCCGGCAGGTCGGGGTGACCGGGCGGCAGCGCCCGCGTCGCGCCCTTGCGGTGCACGCACACGGTGCGTCGCTGCCCGTCGATCGTGTGCGTCTCGACCTTGGCGAGGTTGTGCGACACGTCGTAGACGAGATCGACGCGACGGTCACCGGTCGCGGCCGCGAACGCGTCACGGGTCGCCTCGGTCAGCAGCTGGCGGTTGGCGCGCCCGTAGTTGGCGGCCGCGGCCATCGCACCGAGATAGGAGCGGCCCTCGGGCGACGCCGCAGGCACGCACGCCAGCTGGCGGTCGGGCACGGTGATCCCGTACCGCGGCATCGCCCGATCCATGACCTTGACGTGGTCCGAGCAGACCTGGTGACCCAGCCCCCGCGATCCGCAGTGAATCATCACGCACACCCGACCGGGGTCCAACCCCAGCCGGGCGGCGACCGCACGGTCGTACACGACATCGACGACCTGCACCTCGAGGAAGTGGTTGCCCGATCCCAGGCTGCCGACCTGGCGGGCGCCGCGGTCCAGCGCGCGCTCGCTGACCGCGTCGGCGTCGGCGTCGGCGACGACCCCGCGATCCTCGCAGCGTGTCAGGTCACCCGGGACACCGAACCCGCGTTCCACCGCATAGGCCGACCCGCCCAGCAGCACCCGAACGAGCTCGGCGCGACCGGTCAACTGCCACACCGCTCCGCGGCCAAGACCACGCGGAACGCGTGCCGCGAGCTCGTCCATCAACCGGGGCAGCGCGGGCGACAGCTCGGCGACGGTCACCGCTGCCAGCAGCAGGCGCACGCCGCATGAGATGTCGAACCCAACCCCTCCCGGCGACACCACACCGCCCAGGTCGATGTCGGTCGCTGCGACACCCCCGATCGGAAACCCGTAGCCCCAGTGCACATCGGGCATCGCGTACGACGCCACCACGATGCCGGGCAGCGTCGCGACGTCCGCGACCTGCTCGAGCGAGCGATCCGACGCGACGTCGGGCAGCAACGCGCGGGAGGCGAACACGATCCCCGGCACGCGCATGTCGCCCGCCGGGTCGATCCGCCAGCGGTAGGCGGTCTCCGCCACGAGATCGTCAACGGTGATCATCACCACGTCCCCGGTCGCTGCACGTCACAAGAGCACGGTCGCCACCGTCCGAGCAGGGCCGAACGGCTGTGCCTTCCTGAGCCGGCCGGCCCGTCGCCGTCGCGGCGGCGCACGACAGTAAAGGGGCCACAGCTGCAGCCGCCACCACCACCGTGCCGGGGCGCTAGTCGTGCACGCGGACCGGGTGGCCCTCGCGCTCCTCAATGGCGTCGGCGGCCGCGTCCAGAAGCCTGTGGGCGAGGTCCGACAGCGCGCGAGCGGTCGCGAGTTCCTCGCCGATATGGGGCACGTTCGGATCGCTGGGATTGCGCCGTGCCCGACCCCAGCCCCCGAAGGTCGCGGCGCCGATCGTCGTGACAGCCTTGGCGTCGGTTGTGGTCTCGGTCTCGTCAACCACGACCTCGACCGTGAAGACCTTCTGATTCTCCATGGCTCCACCTCGCCGGGGCTGAAGCTAGCAACGATGCCCACACCAACCCGTCCGCTTCCAGAGGCGTGTGGCCCTGCCGCGGTGGCCCAAGCGTCCCCCGAGTCGTCCGCAGGCACCGACCAACGCTGGCCTGTCCACTGCCATTCGACCCTGGACCGTCCGCCACCGTCGATGACGGTGAGTCCCGCATGACCACGAGGAGCGGAGTGCGCCATGAGCGGTGACGAGCACGTACCGGCCGAGATCAGCGTCGAGCCGGCTGCCGCCGGTGAAGAACACAACCACATGATCCGACAGGCCATCCAGGCGCTGTCCGGACCCGACCTCGTCGTGACCGTCGGTGCCATGTCGACCACCGTCGAGGGACCGCTGGACGACGTCCCTTGCAGCCGTCGCGCGCGCTCATCGGTTTGCGGACACCCACGCGAACCGGGTGATCACCGCGGTGCGGATCGAAAGCAGACACGGCGGCCTGCACCTGCGTGACCGCGAATCCGAGCTGAACCAGGCGCGCGGCCTGCAGCGCCCGTAGCGGCGGCGCAGATCCGCCGGTCTCACCGCGCCGTCCTGCACGGGCTCCCCCACGCGCCCATCGTGCAGCCCGATGAGAATCACGACCGGTGCCAGCGGCGGCACTGATCGTGCCACGCTGACTCCAGACGACGCGCGCCGCGATCGTCCGCGGATGGGCTCGCCACCGACAGCTGACATGACGCCACGCCTGATGGGGGGCCGCCGGCCCTTCGGCGCAGGTTGCCGTGACCTTCGCCCTGCACCGGAGGCACTGCCTCAAGGGACAGTGCAGGTGGCGACAGCCCGGGAGTCTGACATGCTGTTCACAGATCGCCGCGATGCAGGTCGACAGCTCGCGGAACGCCTCACCCGGCTGCGGGCGGAGACGCCCGTGGTGCTGGGATTGCCGCGCGGAGGGGTACCCGTGGCGGCCGCGGTCGCCGCTCGCCTGCAGGCGCCACTAGACGTGCTGATCGTGCGCAAACTCGGCTGCCCATGGCAGTCGGAGCTGGGGATGGGCGCCATCGGAGAGGGCGGTGCGAGAGTCCTCAACCACGACCTCATCGCACGGCTGGGCGTGACCGCGGCTGAGCTGGACGCTGTCGCCGCGCGTGAGCAGGCGGAGCTTGCCCGACGCGTGCGCGCCTACCGTGGAACGACAACCCGCGTCCCAGTGGCCGGAAGAGTCGTGATCGTCGTCGACGACGGCATCGCCACCGGCTTCACCGCACGCGCCGCGATCACCGTGCTCCGCCGCCAAGGCGCGCAGCGGGTCGTTCTGGCCGTTCCCGTCGCGCCGCCCGAAACCGTAGAAGAGCTGCGCGGTGTCGCTGACGACCTGGTGTGCCTGCAGACGCCGGCACAGTTCTTCGGGATCGGCGCGTTCTACACCGACTTCGCCCAGACCAGCGACGAGCAGGTCCAACGCCTGCTGTCGCAGGCGACGCAGGACGCGACCGCCGCCGCAGCGGTCTCCGCTGATCCCGACAGCTCCGATCCCGCCCGCGACGTCGAGGTCGCAGAACACGGTGTCCGCCTCCCCGGCAACCTCGCCGTCCCCGA
>DATHVN010000131.1 GCA_035461305.1 Euzebyales bacterium
CGACCCGGACCACACCGTCGGCGACCTCACCGATCCGCCGGCCGTGGCGCCCGAACTGCGATTGCAGGAATTGCACCAGCCTCGCGCTGACCAGGACGGTCGCCGACGTCCGCGCGCGGCGCTGCTCGACCTCGTCCACGCCTCCTCCCCCGCGGTCGACAGCTTGAGGTCCGATGGCCGCTCGAAGTGTCGTCGGTCACCTCGGCCTCGACGATGCGGTCGATACGGAAGGTGCGGCGCCCCTTGCTCCGTGGCGGCCAGCAGGTACAGACATGGTCCTTGTCAGCCAGGCCCCACGGGTCGACCATGCGGTTGGTCCGCGTGCCGGAGCGGCCGTCGTAGGTCAGGCGCACCCTCGTGCGCCGCACGACGGCCGTCTGCAGGGCGGATACGAGCTCAGGTTGCGCTGCGGCGCCGGGATCGCCCCACCCGGTCGGGTCGACGACGCGGCGTCGGCCGCGGCCTGCGCCTCGGCCCGGAAGGTGGTGGGAAGCGTGCGCACCAGCTTGTGCAGCGCCGAGGTCGCCTGCGGCGAGCTGCCGGCGGACGGTCCGAGCAGCAGAAACAGCGCCCGCGCCTCGTCCGCCGTCAGCCCGGTCAGGTCGGTCCGTGCTCCGCCGAGCAGGGGCCACCCGCGACCGTGCCCCGGCTGCGCGTAGACCGGGATGCCCGCAGCGGAGAGCGCCTCCAGATCGCGGCGCGCGGTGGCCACCGAGACCTCGAGCTCATCGGCAAGCGCGGCCGCGGTCATGCGGACCGCGGCGTGCGCGGATCCTGCCGGCGCCCGGTTCCGCCTGTGGCAGGCGCGTCGGCGCCCAGGCGCGCAGCTCGTGAACGCGCCCGCCACCTGGAACTTCAGCGACCTGCACACGCCGGATCGGCAGGCGGCGATGGCATTCTATGGCCCGATCTTCGGGTGGCTGGACGCCGACCTCGGGGCATGGTGCCGGGACGATGCTGCAGATGCCGGGGTACGGGGCGCACCTCGCCGCCACGGTGGATCCCGGCATCCACGAGCGCCAGGTGTCGGCTCCGCCGGGCTTCGCCGACGTGATCGGCGGCCTCGTCGTCATCGGTGCGGGTGACACCGCACGGTGGCACGTGACGTTCAGCGTGGCGGACCGTGACGACAGCGCTGCGACAGCCGAGCGGCGCGGTGCGACGGTCCTGACGTCGTCAGAGGACATGTGGACCCGGCAGGCCCTCCTGCGCGACCCACAGGGCGCCGAGCTCACGATCAGCCAGTTCACGCCGCCGGACGGCGACTGGTAGTGCGACGGACCGCGGCGGTTCGCTCACGTGTCGCGGTCTACGGCGCTACTTCACCGGGCACGGGCGACGGTCCGCGACTTCCGCTGGTGGTCGAGCCGCACCATGGCCCAGATCAGCGCTGGGTTGGAGCTGGTCGACGCCGAGCTGCACCGCGAGGTCGTCGACGGTCGCACCTACCTCGTCGCGGCACCGCCACCCGCGTCGGCTGCGCGGGCGTCGGCTGACCCCGTCGTCCGCCTGCTCCAATCGCTCGACGAGCACGTCGTCGGCTACCAGGAGAGCCGCGACGTGGTCGACCTCGCCGGCCTGGAGGCCGCCAACTGGCTCACGCTCGGACTGCCCCCGGCCCTGGTCATTGTCGACGGGCAGATCGCCGGGTCGCTGGCGCCGGACGGTCAGGGCCAGGCGGGTCGACGTCGACGTCGTGGGCTACCGGCGTTCGACGATGCGGAACTGGAGGCCCTGCGGGTCGAAGCCGTACGCCACGCCGCCGCGTGGGGCCGCGGGGCGGAGCTGACCACGTCCACGCAGTAGCGGACATCGCGGCCGAGCTCCGCGTCTGGTGCGCGAGCCACACGAGCGTCCGCGTCACTCGTGCACCAGCCGTGCGCCTCGACGACACGGATCAGCCCGTGTCGACCCTTCCGCCGAAGAACACCTGCACCTCGTGGATCTGGCCGTCGCGGACCGTGTGCACCTCGGTGTTGCGGTAGCGGGCCCCTCCTTCGAGCTCGTACTCGTAGAGGGCGAACACGTCGCCGCCGCTCGCGGGCACGACCTCGAGCAGTTCGTAGGACCGGACGCGCGACACGGTGGGGAAGCAGCGGTCGAACCACGTCGCCTTGTCGATATGGTCGTCCTGCGGACTCGTGAAGACGAAGTCGTCGGCGAGCAGGCGCTCGGCCGCATCCCGATCCTGGTCGACGTAGCTGGCGAAGCACGCCCGCACGATCTCGGCGTTGGTCATGTTGTAACACCACCCCTCTCGTCTCCGCAGGGTCGACGATGACGAATCGTCGAACGCATTGCAACGGTCGCATCACCGGTCGCGGCGCACCCATGCTGCCGGCCGGCGGCAGGTGCCGCCGCACCGGTCGGACGGCGCGCGGGGGACAGTCGGACCAGGGTCAGCACCGATGCCGGGTCGCCGTCCCGGTCCTCGACGGTTGCATCGGCCCAATGCGGGCATCGGCAGCCACGGCTGTCCGGTCGAGAAGCCGAACGACGGTGGCCTGCCCGGCCAGGACAGCGGACGGCGGCACCCGTCACGCCCCTGACCACGCCGGCAGCGCTCGCGACGGCGGGACCCCTGCGCGTCGTCGGGCAGGTCCACCTCCTCGAGGCCCAGCTCCTGTCCTGGTACAACAACGCCGTGCCGGGCAGCGCGAACAGCAGCAACGCGGCCGCCCGGGCCGACGATCGACTGCCACCGGCGGTACAGCGGTGCAGAACCGCCTGGTTCGTCGCCGTGTGCCAGTCGGCCCACAAGGGGACGGGGGTGCGGCTCTTCCAAGTCCCGCAGCTGCGGGTCCTTGAACAACCCTTGTGCGGCGTCGATGCGAACTCGTCGACGCGGCGGTCCAACCAGAAGCGCAGGATGTCCTCGAAGTCACGGCGGACCGCCTCGTCGTGGTCGGTCGGCAAGGCACGAGGCTGCCCCGGGCCCGGGACGGCTACGATCGGGCGCAGTGACGTTGGAAACGGAGCCGGCGACGGTACGCGGCGACGCCCCGTCTCCGACGGGACGGCGTGGACTGCTGCGTCGAATCGCGCGCATCGGCTGGATCGTCGTCCTCGTCGCGGCGCTCGCGCTCGCCCTGCGGTCCCGGTGGACGGAGGTCGGCGACCAGCTCGCGACGCTCGACGTCTGGCGGCTCACGGTGGCGACCGGCGTCGGCCTGGTCGGGGTCGGTCTCAGCTCGGGCATCTGGCATGCCATGCTCCGCGGGATCGGCGAGCCGCTGCCGCTGGCCGCATCGCTGCGGATCTTCTTCTTGGGTCAGATCGGCAAGTACGTGCCGGGTGCGGTGTGGCCGGCGGTGACCCAGGCCGCGCTGGCCCGTGAGCACGGCGTGGCACCGCGCGCCACCGTGACGGCAGTGACCCTCTTCATCTGGGTCCACCTGGTGACCGGCGCCGCACTGGGGATCACCGTTCTCGCCGGGACCGGTGACCTCCCCATCTGGTCGCTGGCGGTGCTGCCGGCGCTCGTGGCACTGCTGGCACCGCCGGTGCTGCGCTGGACGCTCGCGCGGCTGCTCCGGTTGGCGCGTCGTGAACCGCTTCGCGCCCTGCCGGACGGACGCCACCTGCTGGCGGCGTGCTGCTGGGCGCTGGCGATGTGGGCCTGCTACGGCGTGCACCTGCAGCTCCTGACGTCCGCGGTGCAACAGCCGATCGGGCCGGGCACGGCCACCGGTGTGTTCGCGGCGTCGTGGTTCATCGGGTTCGTGCTGCTGGTCGCGCCCGCCGGCGTCGGCCCGCGTGAGGCCGCGATGGTCGCGCTGCTGCCGCTGACCGCGGGGGCCGGCCTGCTGGTGGCGCTGGTCTCGCGCCTGATCCTCACGGTCGCCGATGCGGTGTGGGCCGCCGTGACCGGCGTCAGCCCGGCCCTCGCGCGGACGGTGCCGCCACCGGGCTGACACACCCCATGTGGCGGTGCTACTGCCAGGCGAGCGATCGGAGGCCGTCGCTCGCGGCGTCGTCGCCCGCGGCCCCTGGTGCAGCGGTGTCCAGACGCGCGCGTGCGGCGCGCAGCAGCTGGCACGCGGTGGTGTCGGCACGGTCGGTGGCGTGGGCGCGCAGCGTGTCGAGTGCCCACTCGAGCGTGCGGATCGCGTCCGGCGACAGCCGTGCGCAGCGGATCAGCTGCTCGACTGCAGGATCGGATGCGCCGGGATCGACGATACGCGCATCGAGGCGCTGCGCCGCCAATCGTGCCTGGGTCATGAGGGAGGCTCGGACGCTTGCCATGACAGATTGCTCCGGAGGTGGTGCGGTAGGGATCGCTGACGGTTGCGCTAGGTGCAGCGCGCCCAGGTGATGGTCCACGGCAGGGGCTTCTCGACCGCACGCACACCGCCCACCTGGCTGACGAACTTGATGAACCCCGGCGTCGACCAGTGGTTCAGGTGACCAGGCGTGTTGCCCCAGTCCCCCACATGCCGGCCCGCGACCATGTTGGCGGTGCGGAAGACCGGCTCGCGCGGCACCGACAGCACGAGGTGGCCGGCTGACACGCGTGCCATCTCGACCAGTCCCTGCTGTGGCCTGGTGAGGTGTTCCATGACCTCGACCGCGACGACGACGTCGAAGAACCCGGCGGGGAACGGCAGCCTGCTCGCGTCGGCGTGCACGTACCGGGGTCCGGGATGCTCGCGCCACCAGCTGCGCAGCGTCGCGTCCGGCAGGTCCAGTGCTGTGACGTCCGCCCATCGCTGCTGCAGGCGCCTGGCGATCAGGCCTTCGCCACAGCCCACTTCGAGCACGCGTCCGCGGGGTGTCTCGGCGGCGACCCGGTCGAGGATGCTGTCCAGCCGCTCGAGGAAGCGTCGCGTCAGGAGCCTGATGGCCGGGTTCGACGACTCGTACTTGTGGTGGTGGTTGCCGATGACGACGTCGGGCGTCTCGGCCGTGTCCGCGGGCGCGCCTGCCGGGGGCATGGTGTCAGTCATGGCGATTCATCCGGACGATCAGATCGGCCAGCAGGCCGAGGCTGAACAGGATCAGGCCGCTCAACACGAGCATGGTGGCGTTCGTCGTGATACGCAGCGACTTGGTGAAGATGTCGAAGAAGATCTTGAAGACGCCCGCGGCGAGCAGCGTGAGGGCGATGGGAGCGAACACCCGCAGCGGCTCGAAGTAGGTCACCATCCGCACCACCTGCAGGATGTAGCGGTAGGCGTCCTTGATCGGGTGGAAGTGAGAGCGTCCCGCCCGTGGTGAATACGCGATCGGCATGTAGTCGACCAGGAGGCCGTTGGCGAGGAACGCCAGCGTGATCGTCGTCACGCACGAGAACCCCGCCGGCAGCAGTCCGAGGTAGGGCAGGGCGTGCTCCTTGGAGAACGCGCGCAGGCCGGAGTTGAGGTCGGGGATGCGGCTGTCGCTGAGGTACTCGGCGAGCCGGCGAATCAACCACTTCGTGGGGACCCGCAGGAACTTGAACGTTCCCTCCTCGGTCGTGCGGGCGCCGACGACCTGGTGCGTGTTGCCCGCGACCAGGTGGTCGACCAGCTCCGGGATCCGCTCGTTGGGGTAGGTCATGTCCGCGTCGGTCCAGACCACGTACCTGCCGTGGGCCTCCAGGGTCCCGATGCGCCGCGCGGTGCCCGACCCCCGGTTGGTCGGGAAGCGCAGCAGTCGCACGAACGGAAGGCCCTCGACGCGATCGCCGGTGCCGTCGGTCGAGCCGTCGTCGATGACGAGGATCTCGAACGAGTAGTCCGTGGCCTTGAGCGCTGCGGAGATGCGGTCGACCTCGGCGACGACGTGGCCCGCCTCGTTGTAGGCGGGGAGCACGACGGTCACGTCGATGGTTGGTGGGCGTGCATCAGCCATGAGGCCAGCCGGAGAAGGAGAGGCAGCAGGGCGATCGCCACGGAAGCATAGCGGTCCGGGGCGGTCTTCGGGTATGGCCGGACGACGGGGTCGTGCGAACGGACGGCGACCTGTGACGGGCGGGGCGTCGATGGGAGCAGACGCTCTAGCATCGCCCGCCGTGAGGTACATGCGCATGCTGGGGATCGCAGTCACGGCGGTCGCCGTGCTCATCGTGGGCGAGATCGTCGCCGCGCGGTCGCGGACCTACCTCGTGGACGTGCCGTTCACCGTCGACCGGACCATCGGATCGACCGGTAACGGGCGCGCGCCGCTCGAGCTTCGCGTCCTCGGCGACTCGACCGCCGCCGGGGTCGGGGTCGACTGCGCAGAGGACGCGCTGCCGGCGCTGCTCGCCGAGCGGGTCGCACACAGGACCGGCCGTCCGGTCCACGTCGTCGGCCTCGGCGTCTCGGGTGCCGAGACCGCGGACCTGTCCACCGGCCAGATCGCATGGGTCCGCGACGCTGACGTGATCGTGCTCGTCGTGGGCAGCAACGACGTGATCCACGCGACCGGGCGCTCGCGCATGCGTGAGCAGACCGCGCAGGTGCTCTCCGACGCGACCGCAACAGGGGCGTCGGTCGTGCTCGGTGGCATCCCCCGGTTCTACGGCGTCCGCGCGCTCGCCCAGCCGTTGCGTGCGATGGTCGACGGGTACGCTGCGGTCCTGCGCGACGTCCAGCGTGATGTCGCGGCGAGCTACCGCGGCGTCGTGTTCGTCGACATCGCGGCGCTGGCCAGCCCGCGGTTCCTCGGGGTCCCCGACTCGATGAGCAGCGACGCGTTCCACCCGAGCACGGTCGGCTATGGCTTCTGGGCCGACGCCCTGGCCCCGGCCGTCGTCGCGGCGGCGTCGACACCGCAGTGACGGAGCCGTGACATCGCGTGACGCGCGCACACGGCGCACGCGCGATCGAGGTCTGCGATCGCGGCCTCCGCGCGTCGGGGTGGTAGGACGGATCGAACACCGGCGTCTAGGTTCGTGCGGGGCACGAGGAGGACGACATGGAGCACTACGACGCGATCGTGATGGGCGTGGGGCAGGCGGGCCCCGGAGTCGCCGCAGCGTACGCGGCCGAGGGCAGACGCGTCGCTCTGACCGAGGTCGACCGCCTGGGCGGGACGTGCCTGAACCACGGCTGCCGGCCGACCAAGGCGCTGCGGGCGAGCGCGAGGATCGCCCACCTGGCCCGCCGAGCGGGTGACTACGGCGTCGGAACCGGAGACGTCACGGTCGACTTCCCGGCCGTCATGCGCCGCATGCGCGACATGGTCGACGCCATGCGTGCCGGCATCGAGGACTGGCTGGCCGGCGAGCACATGATCGCGCTGTACGGCGGGCCGTCGGTCTTCGACGGGACCGAGGGTGGCGTGCACCGGGTCCGTGCCGATGGGCAGGTGCTCGCGTCCGAGCGGGTCTACCTCGACGTGGGCGCACGTGCGTCGGTGCCACCGATCGACGGGCTCGACGACGTGGCCTTCATGACCGAGGTCGAGCTGCTGGCACTCACCGAGCTCCCGTCGCACCTGGTCGTGGTCGGGGGCGGCTACATCGGCCTGGAGTTCGGCCAGATGTTCCGCCGCTTCGGAGCTGACGTGACCATCCTGGCCGGCGGCGGGGTGGCGCCACGTGAGGACGCGGCCGTGTCCGAAGCGCTCGCCGGCATCCTGGAGGGGGAGGGCGTCCGGATCGTCGGCGCCCGCGCGGCCCGGGTGCGTCCGGACGGCGCCGGTGTGGTCGTCGACACCAGCGGCGAGCAGATCGCCGGAAGCCACCTGCTGGTCGCCACCGGACGGGTCCCCAACGGCGACCGCATCGGTGCCGAAGCCGTCGGGCTGGCGCTCGACGAGCGCGGGTACGTGCAGATCAACGGCCGGTTCGAGACGTCGGTGCCCGGGATCTGGGCGCTCGGTGACGTCAACGGCCACGGTGCCTTCACGCATACCGCCTACCACGACACCGCGATCCTGCTCGACAGGTCCAGGTCGGTCGACGGACGCATCACGGCCTACGCGATGTTCACCGATCCGCCCCTGGGCCGCGTCGGGTTGACCGAGGCGCAGGCACGTGACAGCGGCCGGTCGGTCCTGTCGGCGACCTTGCCGATGTCCTCGGTGAGCAGGGCGATCCTCGACAGCGAGACCGACGGGTTCATGCAGGTGCTGGCCGACGCCGACACCGAGGAGCTCCTCGGCGCCACGTTCCTGGGGATGCACGGCGAGGACCTCGCACAGGTCATCGGCTTCGCGATGCAGGCCGGCGTGCGCTATCCGCAGGTGCGTGACGCCTTGCCGATCCACCCCACCGTCGCCGAGTTCATCCCGACCCTGCTCGGCTCCCTGGAACCGCTGGACTGACCGGGGCCGAGTCACGACGCCGCGCCGCCCTGCAGCACGCGCGCCTCGACCTCGGGGTCGAGGCCGACGGGTGGCAGACCGCGGGGTGGCGGCGGCGCGTCGAGGTGCTCGAGCCACGCCCAGGTGTCGGCGACGGTGTCGGCGACCGGTCGGCAGCGCAGGCCGGCCGCGACCGCCTTCGACACGTCCGAGCGGTGCAGCGCGTCGTACAGCTCGCCCGGGGGCAGCCAGATCGGCAGGTCGCTCCAGGGCTCGACGCCCGCGGCCAGGATCGGTTCCGGTGGTGTCCACCGCAGATCGGCGTCGCTGCCGGTCGCCGCGACGCAGGCATCGAGCACGTCGCGCATGGTCGCGTGACCCACGGGGCTGACCAGGTAGTAGGGACCTGACAGTCCCCGCGCAGCTGCGTCCAGGACGAACCGGGCGAGGTCACGCACGTCGATGAACTGCACGCCCGCGCCGGCGGGGCCCGGCGCCAGCACGGGACCACCGCGGGCGATGCGCGTCAGCCACCACGGTAGCCGGCCGACGTCCTCGCGGGGCCCCAGGATGAGCCCCGCGCGCGCAAGCAGGGCGCGGTCGCCGAAGGCGGACAGCGCTGCTCGCTCGCCGCCCGCCTTGGCGCGCGCGTAGTCGACGTCACCGTCATCAGCTGATGCGTCGACCGTCGGGGCGTCCTCGTAGGCGCCGGCGACGATCGGCCAGCGGTAGACGGATCGACTGGAGATGTACACGAAGCGGTCCACGCGGTCCGCCAGCGTGGCCGCGGCCTCGAGCACCGCGGTCGGTGCAGACGCCCAGGTGTCGACCGCGACGTCCCATCGCCTGCCGTCGAGCGTGGAAGACCGTCGGGCATGGTGCGGTCCCCCCGGAGCACGGTGGGTCCCTCCGGTGCCGGTCGGGTTCCACGGTTGAAGACCGTGACGTCCCATCCGCGCGTCAGCGCGTCGTCGATGATGGCCGGGCCGACGAACCCGGTGCCTCCGAGGACGAGCAGCCGTGTCGGCATGCGGCCACTATATCAGATGTGATATAGCCTCATGCCTACCACCAGTCGCCACTCACGGCCAGGCGTGCCAGGTGCAGTGCGGTGCCGCGCGCGTACGAACGGACCCGCGACGCGTCCCCGAGCAGGGTGACGGTCCGCACGGCTCTCCGGTGTGGTGTCCGTACACCCATCGCGATCTGGCGCGCGTCCCGGTCGGCATCGCGTTCGTCCGCCGGGCCCACGGCCACGAGGACGTCCGCGTCCAGTGCGTCCGCGCCACGGTCGAGCAGGGCACCGAGGCCGGCGACCGGGTCGGTGGCTGTGGCCTCGTCCGCCGGAACGACGAGCGCTCCGGCGAACCGTCCTGCGGCACCTGCCATCGGTGCGAACGAGGACGCCACCGCTCCGAGGGTCGCGACCTCCACGGTGCCCAGACGCCATCCCCGTCCGTCGAGGTGGCGCGTGAGCAGTGCCTCGACCGTCTCGTCGTCCGTGCCGAACACCACCGCACCGAGCCGCGCACGGACCTCGTCGGCCACCGGGTCGATCAGGGCGTCGGCCGCCCCGGCGTCTGCGGCCTTCGCGCTGATGCGGACCCGCACCTCGACGCCATCGACCAGGAACGCGATGGACGGGTTCGCCGTCGCGAACAGGTCGTCGAGCGCGTCGGCGACGCGCGACTCGCCCCAGCCCCACGTCCGCAGCAGCCGGCTGCGCAGCACCGTCGGCTCGCCCGCGTGTGCGCGGAGCCGGGGTAGCACCTGCTCGTCGAGCATCACCGCCATCTCCGACGGCACGCCGGGCAGCGCGTAGACCGGCACGCCGTCGTGGACCATCGTGATGCCGAGCGCGACCCCGTTGCGGTTCGGCAGCGTCTCGGTCCCTGACGGATGGTCGGCCATGCGCAGCGTCGACGACGCGACCGACCCAACCGCGCGGGTGATGCGGTCGCGGATGAGCTCGGCGTGCGCCGCGTCGCGCTGCATGGTGCGGTCGCCCACGACGCACAGCGCCTCGCGGGTCACATCGTCCTGTGTCGGGCCGATGCCGCCGGTCAGGATCACCGCGTCGGCCCGGTCGATGGCCTGGCGGATCGCGGAGACCATCCGCTCGAGGTTGTCACCGACGGTCACGTGGACGTGCGTGTCGAACCCCTCGTCGGCCAGGCGGCGGCCGATCGCAGCGGCGTTGGAGTTGACGACCTCGCCGAGCAGCAGCTCGGTCCCGATGGCGATGACCTCGACGATCACCGTGGCCGCTCGCGGATCGGGGGCCGGCGGGGAGGGGGCGGCATCGGCGGCTCCGTGTGTGCGGGCGACGGACGCGTCGTCGCGGTGATCGAACGGGCCCCACCACCTTCCACCGTCAGATCGCGCGCTGCACGACGCGGCGGGCGAGCGGCACGGCGCACACCGCCGACACGGCGATCGCACCGCAGGCGGCGCCCACGGCGACGCCCGGCGTCGGGGCCCACGACGACCACATCGCCCAGGTCGTCGGCAACGGTGCGAACGCCCAGCGCGCCGGCCCGTCCAACGCCCACGTCGCCAGCGGCAGGTACAGCGGCAGCCCGAGCATCTTCATGACGGCCACCCCCTGCACTCGGTTGCGGGCGGTCGCGGCCATCACCAGCGCGGGTACGACGCTCGCCGCGCCGGCGGCCACCGCGGTCGCCAGGACGCCGACCAGCCCGGCGGGGTGCGCGACACCGTCGACCGGCAGACTGGCGAGCAGCGCGCTCGTGGTCAGCCCAGCGGTCGCTCCCAGCCGGTAACCGAGCAACGTGCCCAGGCCCGCGCGCGTAGTCAGCACCGACCCGAACAGCCCGGCGTCGCGGTCCTCGAGCAGGAGCAGCCCGGTGAGAGATCCGAAAATGACTGGAGTGTGCACGACCAGCAGCAGCACCTCGATCAGCGGGAGGTACGGCGTGAGCGCGACGCCGTAGCGTTGGCGGACCCAGTCGACGCCGAGCGTCGCCACGAGGCGCATCGCCAGGGTGAGCAGCGGCACGCTCGCCACCAGCATGATCAGCAGGCCATCACGGACGAGCGACCGCCGGTCGGCCTGTGCGAACGAGCGCACGGCTGCCGCCGTGCTGTATCGACCACGGTGGACGGGCCACGTGGACGTGCGTGCGTCGACCGTCGGTGGCGCGGCCGCCACCATCGACGGCGGTCGGCGAAGCACGCGGCCGGCGGCGGTCGCCAGCGCCGCGATCCACAGCAGCTGCCACAACACGCTGGCCCACCGCAGATCGCCACGCAGCAGGTCGACGGCGCCTGTGACCGGCGAGACGTGCAGCACCGGAGCGGTCGTCACACCGGCCAGATACACCAGCGCCGGGGCGATCAGGGGTGCGGCGACGAACGGCGCCCGCGTGAGGAACGCCGTGAGCGTGGTGGCACCGCCGGTCAGGACGAACGCCACCAGGCCGAACAGCACGCTCAGCAGCGCGACGCCGAGCACGCGCGGCACCACGTCCGGCAGGCCGGCGGCGACGCACACGACGGCGGCGGCCGCGACCGACAACGTCGTCACGACGCCGAGGCGCGTGCCAACCCGCTCGAGGGCGCGGACCGGCGTCATCCGCAGCGCGGCGTCGACACCCTCGACGCGCTCGAGCACGAGCAGCGCCGGGACGAACAGGAACCCGAGCGCAGTGACGTCGGTCAGCAGGACGACAGGGGCGAGCGCAGCGCGCGCCCCGGTGTCAACCATCCGCAGCACGAGCGCCCACAGGACCGTAACGACAACGGTCGCGACGATGACGTTGAAGCGCCACGCCAGCGTCACCTCGGTGGCCAGCAGCCGTCCGACGCGCCGGCGTGCGGTTGCGCCGCGACCCTCGACCTGCCGCCGGGCGGACGCGACGGCCGTCACAGGCGGCGCCCAGTGACGTCAACGAACACGTCGTCCAGGCTCGCCTCGGTCGTGTGCACCGTCTCGAGGTCGGGACTGGACAGGAGCCGTGCGAGGGTGCCGTCGTGCGCGTCGAGGTCGACGTCCTCGACCCGCAGGCGCCCACCGCGGCGGTACTCGACGCGTACCCGCCGGGGCCTGCCGGTCAGCTTGAGCGCCCGCGGCGTGTCGCACGCGACGATCCGCCCGTCGACAACGAACGCGACCCGGTCGCACAACAGGTCGGCGGTCTGCATGTCGTGCGTGGTCAGGAAGACGGTCGCGCCGCGGTCGCGTTCGGCTGCGATCAGCTCGCGGACGCTGTGGGCGGTGACGGGGTCCAGTCCGCTGGTCGGTTCGTCGAGGAACAGCACGCGTGGGTCGTGGAGCAGCGCCCGTGCCAGGTTCAGTCGCACGCGCATGCCCTTGGACAAGGCGCCGACGGCGCGGTCCGTGACGTCGGTGAGCCCGACCGCGTCCAGCAGCGCGTCGAGATCCCGAGGCGCCGTGCCGTGCAGCAGCGCGAAGTGTGACAGGTCCTCGCGTACGGTCAGGCGTGCGTAGCCCGCCGGCAGCTCGAAGCTGACGCCGATCTGGTCGTACAGCTCGGGCCCCCAGGAGCCGACGTCGCGACCGAGCACCTCCACGACGCCCGTCCATCCGGTGAGCATGCCGATGACGATCTGCTGGGTCGTGGTCTTGCCCGCACCGCTGGGTCCCAGGAACCCGAAGATCTCACCCGGCCCGACGGTGAAGCCCATCCCGTCGACCGCGGGCCGGTCGGCTCCCGGGTAGGTGAACCGCAGCCCGCCGACCGCGATCGCCGTGGTCATCGTCCGAGCTCCTGGTGGGCGACGAACGTCTCAGTGAGCAGGTCGGCAAGGGGACGGCGCCCGTCGTCGCGCTGCCACACGTCGATGGCCACCTCGAGCAGGGTGCCGGCGACGGCGGCCGCGACCGTGGCGTGGTGCCGTGTCATGCCCGCACGGTCGACGAAGAGCTCGACCAGGGCCGAGCGGAGCATCCGTCCATTGCGGTCGGCGGCGGCCATGAGCGCCGGCTCGCGGTAGATCAGCTGCGCCCGCTGGAGGCTGATGCCCCGCTCGCGATCGTAGACGTCGCCGAGCAGGCCGACGACCGCGTCGTGGACGGCGGCCAGAGCCCCCTTGCCGGGGAGCCGGCCGGCGACGGCGGTCAGGATCGGCGGGTCGTACTCGTCCCAGACGACGAGCGCCTCCTTGTTGCCGAACCAGCGGTAGACGCTCATCGGCGACACCTCGGCGGCGTCGGCGATCTCGTCGACGGTCACGGCATCGAAGCCACGCTCGGTGAAGCGTGCGACGGCCTCGCGCTGCACCCGCTTCATGGCCTGCAGCCGCTTGCGCTCCCGCAGCGTCCGGGTTGCCGGACGGTTCGAGTTAGTGACTATCATCAGATAGTAGCTTACAGCTGATCGCGAGGTCATGCCACTCCTTGCCGCAGGCGGGCGAACAGCGGCTACGCTCCGGGTCGATGGGAGAGCTGCATGTCCGTGGTCGCGCCGATGCGTGGCTGCAGCCGGGCCGGGCCGTGTTGGACGTGCACGTCACCGCCAGCGACCCACACAGCCAGCACGCGGCCGTCGAGGACCTGGCCGAGCTGTGCGCCGTGGTCGACGACGTGGTCAACGAACGGCGGAACGGTCCGCAGGGGCTGGTCCGTCGCGTCGTGGTCTCGTCGATCACCAGCACCGAGGACGTCGAGCACGGGCCCGGCGGCACGCGTCGCCGCACCGGGTTCTCTGCGACGCGCACGAGCGTCCTCGACTGTCGGGCGGACGCGGACGGGCTCACCGGCCTGGTGGGTGCACTCGCTCATGACGGCGTGCGGGTCCATGGCCCGCGCTGGCACGTCAACGACGACGACCCGGCATGGGTCGGCGTGCGGACCGCGGCGGTGACCGATGCCCGGCGCCGTGCCGAGGCGTACGCGATGGCGGTCGACGGACACGTCGGTGCAGTGCGGTGGATCTCCGAGCCCGGCCTTCGCGGCGGCGCACCCGATGCGGTCCCGCGGCCGCACGTCGCGGCGGCCCGACTGGCGTCGGCGGGCGGGCACGAGGCAGGCGAGGCGCGCGCCGTGCGGATCGCCGTCGAGCCGGTCCAGGTCACCGTCGCGGTGGAGGCCGCCTTCGACCTGCGGCCCTGACCGCTGTCAGGCGTCGTGTTCCCGCGCACGTCGGGCAGCCGCGGCAGCACCGACCAGCCGGCCGATGATCAGTGCGACGATCAGGACGCCGAGGATCGCCTCGGCGATCGCCAGCGCCCTGGACACGGGGTTGGCCGGCGTGATGTCGCCGTAGCCGAGCGTGGTGAGCGTTGTGAAGCTGAAGTAGGCCATGTCCTGCCATGTCACCGGGCCGCCGGCGTACGCCGTTCCGCCGGTCAGCTCCACGGTGAGCGTGTCGACCAGCATGGTCGCCGGGATGAACAGGTCGCCCGCCAGCACGTACAGCGACGTGCCGGCGAAGATCACGTCGCGGTCGACCTCCGGTGCCTCCAGCAGGTACTCGCCGATCGCTGCCATGACCAGCAGGTGGAACACGACCAGCAGGCCGTAGGTGGCCAGCGACAGCCACAGCACGTCGGGCCACAGCGCCCACGGCACCACGAGCAGGGCGATCGTCCCGGCGACCGCGGTCGCGACGAGGGTTCGCCGGCGCGTGACGCTCGCCACCCGCGCGCCGAGGGCCAGCACGCTGACGTAGCACAGCGCATAGGCGATCGCGGCCGCGGGGTGCAGCAGGCTGACGGGGTAGGCGAGCGTCACGACCAGCAGGGCGGGCAGCAGCACGCGGACGCGGCGACGGGTGTCAATCGTCGTGGTCGAGTCCGGGGTCGTCACGCGCCGTGCTCCTCGCGCCGCGACAGCGCCCTGTCGAGGTTGAACGCGGCGGAGATCAGTGAGAGGTGCGTGAACGCCTGCGGGAAGTTGCCCAGCAGTTCGCCGCGGGGACCGATCTCCTCGGAGTACAGGCCGACGGGGTTGGCATAGGTCATCATCTTGTCGAAGACCAGGCGCGCCTTGTCGAGCCGCCCGGCGCGGGTCAGCGCCTCGACGTACCAGAACGTGCACATCGAGAACGTGCCCTCGTCGCCGGCGAGCCCGTCCGGTGCCTGGTCGGGGTCGTAGCGGTACACGAGGCTGTCACTGACCAGGACCCGCTCGATCGCATCGAGCGTCGACAGCCATCCCGGGTCGGTCGGCGCGATGAACTTGACCATCGGCATCAGGAGGACGGACGCGTCGACGGTGGTGGTGTCGAAATGCTGGGTGAACGCCGCGATGTCGTCGTTCCACGCGCGATCCATGATCTGCCGATAGATCGCATCACGCTCGGTGCGCCATCGCACCAGGTCGGCCGGCAACCCCCGCTGACGTGCCACTCGCATGCCGCGCTCGATCGCAACCCACGACATCAGGCGCGAGTACGTGAAGTCCCGTCGACCACTGCGGGTCTCCCAGATGCCCTCGTCGGACTGGTCCCAGTGGTCGCACAGCCAGTCGACCATCTGGGTGAGGTCGTCCCACTCCCGGGCGTACAGTGGGCTGCCGTACTTGTTGTACAGGTAGACCGAGTCGATCAGCTCGCCGTAGATGTCCAGCTGCAGCTGGTCGGACGCCGCGTTGCCGACGCGGACCGGCGCCGATCCCCTGTAACCCTCGAAGTGGTCCAGGGTCTCCTCGGGCATCTCGGTGCCGCCGTCGACGGTGTACATGACCTGCAGCGGCGGTCGGTTGCTGTCGGGGTCCCCGTGGAACCGGTCGGTCAGCCAGCCCATGAACGCTGCGGCCTCCTCCGTGAAGCCCAGGCGCAGCAAACCGTACAGGCTGAACGCCGCGTCGCGGATCCACGTGTAACGGTAGTCCCAGTTGCGACGACCGCCGAGCTGCTCGGGCAGGCTCGTAGTCGGTGACGCGATCAGCGCGCCGGTCGGAGCATAGGTCAGCATCTTCAGGGTCAGAGCGGCGCGGTTGACCATCTCCTGCCAGCGGCCCTTGTAGCGCGACCGCCCCAGCCATCGGCGCCAGAACGCGACGGTCCCGTCGAACGCCGCACGCGTCGCCTCCTCGCTCAGGTCGGGTACGGCCGCGTCGTCAGGACACTCGAGCAGGACGAACGTCGCCGCATCACCGGTCTCCAGCGTCATCGCGGTGCGCAGGCCCGCGGCGGTGCGCTCGAGCGGGCGGCGGGTCGACAGCGTGAGCGTCGGCCTGGCGCCGGTGCAGCGCGCTCCGGTGCCGGTGCGGTCGAAGTCGTACGTGGCGCGTCCGTAGTCGGGGCGGGGCTCGAACGCGGACACCATCGGCATCCGGCCCCGCACGCAGTGGACCCGCCGGACCAGGCCGTGGCGCCCGTCGATGCCCCCGACCGGCATGAGGTCCTCGACCTCGGCGACGCCGTCGTCGCTGGAGAAGCGCGTCAGCAGCACGGCGCTGTCGGGCAGGTACAGTTGGCGGCTCGTCCAGTCCTCGCCCTCAGGCGCGATCGCCCACGAGCCGCCGCGCCGGTGGTCCAGCAGCGACGCGAACACGCTCGGCGCGTCGAACCGCCCCGGACACCACCAGTCGATCGTGCCGTTGCTTCCGACAAGCGCGGCGGAGTGCATGTCACCGATCAGCGCATGCTCCCCGATTGGCAGGTAGTCGGCGGTCACCGGCAGGCCTTTCGCCATCGACGGATCGTGGGGATCTGGCTCGCTCATGGATCGGGGTGCGGCGGGTCCCGGCGCATCCTTGCATGGTCGCACGCCAGCGCCGTGCGCAGCCGCCTGTCGAGGGCGACGTGCACGGGTTCGCGGAGACCTTCACTCACGAGGAGCGCCGCCACCGGCGGCTCCTGCTGGAGTTCCCCGTCCGTGACGCGGGCACCGAGGCGTTCGTCCGACCGCTCCGCGGTGCCGTGTGGGCCGTCCATGGCGGCGGCAGGATGGGATGTGGGATCCGTGAAGGGACCGACATGAACGAGCCCGCCGAGCTGTACCACCTCGACGACATGCTGTCCGACGAGGAGCGGGAGCTGCAGCACCGCGTTCGACGGTTCTGCGACGAGAAGGTGGTGCCGGTCGCCAACGAGCGCTGGGAACGCGCCGAGACGATGACCGACCTGCTGCCCGGCGTCGTCGAGCTCGGGATCCTGGGCGGCGGCACGACCGGGTACGGCTGCGCCGGCCTGTCACCGGTGGCCGGTGGCATCGTCTCGCTCGAGCTGGCCAGGGGCGACGGCAGCTTCTGCACCGTGTTCGGCGTCCACTCGGGCCTGGCGATGGGCGCGATCGCGACACTTGGCTCCGAGGAGCAGAAGCAGCGGTGGCTTCCCGCGATGGCCTCGCTCGACATGCTCGGCGCGTTCGCGTTAACCGAGCCGGAGCACGGCTCGGACGTCGTCGCGCTGGAGACCCGCGCCAGGCGGGACGGCGACACCTGGGTCCTCGACGGTCGCAAGCGCTGGATCGGTCTGGGTGACGAGGCCGACCTGGTCATCGTGTGGGCGCGCGACGACGATGGCGACGTCGGGGCCTTCGTCGTCGAGCACCCGGACGGCGGCAAGCTCGAAGGGTTCCGCGCCGAGGTCATCACCGGCAAGATCGGGCGCCGCGCCGTGCTCCAGTCGAGCCTGTGGCTGGACGGCATCCGGATCCCCGCCGAGAACCGGCTGGCCGAGGCGAGGTCGTTCAAGGACACGCAGCGCTTCCTCGGGCACAGCCGGATGGGCGTGGCCTGGGAGGCCGTCGGCCACGCCGAGGCCGCCTACACCTACGCGCTGCGGTACGTGCGGCAGCGCACGCAGTTCGGCCGCAGCCTCTCGAGCTTCCAGCTGATCCAGGAGAAGCTGGCCCGGATGCTGGCCGAGATCACGGGCATGCGCCTCATGGTCATGCGCATGGCGCAGCTGGCGCAGGAGGGCCGGGCCGCCGGCCCGGTGGCATCGGTGGCCAAGATGCACTGTGCCGCCACGGCCCGGAAGGTGTGCCAGGACGCGCGCGACATGATGGGCGGCAACGGCCTGCTGCTCGAGAACCACGTCGCGCGTCACCTCGCCGACGTCGAGGTGACCTACACCTACGAGGGCACCGACACGGTGCAGGCCCTGATCGTCGGGCGCGAGATCACCGGCACGCAGGCGTTCGTCAACTGATCCACCAGTCGGACGAGCATCGCCGGTGGCTGTCCTGGGCGAAGACATCACGCCGTCGACGACCTGGGTCCGGCGGTGGCCGCCCTGGCGGTCGCCCGAGGCGCCGTCGACCGACGTGGGGGGTCCGGCGATGGCGCGCTGGCGGGTCGCCCCACGACGCCGTCCGGCGGCTACCGTCGGTGGGTGACGTCGATCGCATCCACCGAAACCGAGCCTGGCGAGCGCAGCGTCCGCGAGCTGCTCGCCGACCCGACGTTCGGCCGGTACTTCACCGCCAACCTGATCTCGAACTGCGGCAACTGGATCCAGAACGTCTCGGCGGCCACCGCGGTGTTCTCGATCACACGGTCAGCGACCCTGACGGGCGTCGTGTCCGGGGCGCTGTGGTTGGGCTCGCTGGTGCTGCAGCCGTACGCCGGTGCGCTGAGCGACCGCGTCGACCGCCGCAGGATGCTGCTCGCCGGGCAGTCGCTCGCGCTGCTCGCCGCGACCGTACTGGCGGTGTGGACCGCGCTGGCCGGTGTGGACGGCCTCGCTGGGCCCTGGCCGATCATCGGCGTCACCGTCGTGATCGGGATCGGCAACGCGGTCGCGATCCCTGCGATGCAGGCGCTGGTGCCTGCACTGGTGCCATCCGCAGACCTCGATCAGGCGATCGCACTGAACTCGGTCACGTTCACGCTCGGGCGGGCGATCGGGCCGGTGCTGGCGGCGGGCGTGCTGCTGCTGGGCGGCCCGCGCCTCGGCTTCGTGGTCAACGCGATGACGTTCCTGCCGCTGGTGGTCGTGCTGCTGGTCATCCGCCAGCGCGACGTGGAGCGCAGCGGCGACACCGACGGGTCGGTGCGTGAGGTCCTGCGGCTGGTCCGGGGTGACCGCCGTCTGCTGGTGCTGCTCGCCGCAACCACGGCGATCGGGTGGACGAGCGACCCGATCAACACGCTGTCACCACCGATGGCGGATCTGTTCGGCGCGGGCGACGCACTGGTCGGGGTGTTCGTCGGCTGCTTCGGAGGGGGCGCTGCGCTGCACAGCGTGGTGCTGCGCCGGACCCGCACCCGCTTCGGTCAGCGCCGGCTCGGCGTCTTCGGGCTGGCAGGCTTCGGTGGCGGCATGGTCCTGTTCGGGTTGAGCCCGACACCGTGGCTGGCCGCCGCGTCGCTGGTGCTGGCCGGGTTCGCGTTCCTCGGTGCGATCACGTCGGTCACGACCCGCATGCAACGCGGGATAACCGAGGACGTCCGCGGCCGGGTCATGGCGCTGTGGGGTGTGACGTTCCTGGGCAGCCGCCCGATCGCGGCACTGGTCAACGGCGCGACGGCCGACCTCGTCGGCGTGCGCGCTGCGGTCGTGGCTGCGGCCTTCGTGGCGCTCGCCGGCGCCGGCCTCCTCGCCTGGTACGGCGGTCCGTCTTCGAGCGCCGACGACCGGCCAGGCGCCGGGTGAGGTGGCGGCGTACGCTGCCGCCACGACCGCGTGACGTGAGGTGCAGCAGTGGGTGAGCCGATCGATCCGATCGATCTGACGGGCGTCGCCGCACTGCTCCGCGACGACGAACGCGGGTGGCGCGACCGGACCCACGCGCTGATCGTCGAGCACGTCCTCGACCAGGTGGAGCGATGGCACGACCGTGAGCACTTCCCGACCGCGCTGGTCCGCCCGTTGGCCGAGGCGGGACTGCTGGGCATGCACCTCGACGGCTACGGGTGCGCCGGGGCGTCGGCGGTCTCGTACGGGCTGGCGTGCATGGAGCTGGAGGCCGGGGACAGCGGCCTCCGCAGCTTCGTGTCGGTGCAGGGGTCGCTGGCCATGTACGCGCTCCACCGGTACGGCTCCGATGAACAGAAGGAACGCTGGCTGCCGCGGATGGCCGCCGGCGAGGCCGTCGGATGCTTCGGCCTCACCGAGCCGGCGGCGGGCAGCAACCCGAGCGAGATGCGCACGAGGGCGCGACGGGTCGGATCGGACTGGGTCGTCGATGGCCACAAGCGCTGGAGCACCAATGGCACCATCGCCGACGTTGCGATCGTGTGGGCGGACACCGACGACGGGGTGCGCGGCTTCGTGGTCCCGACCGAGGCCGACGGGTTCTCGACGACGGCGATCACCGGCAAGCGCTCGCTGCGGGTCTCGGCGGCATCCGAGCTGCACCTCGACGACGTGCGACTGCCTGGGGCAGCGGTGCTGCCCGGGGTCGCGGGGATGCGCGGACCGCTGAGCTGCCTCGACGAGGCCCGCTACGGCGTGATGTGGGGCGCGCTCGGCGCGGCCCGCAGCTGCCTCGAAGCCGCCGTCAAGCACGCGACCACGCGGGAGCAGTTCGGCCGGCCGATCGGCGGCTTCCAACTGACGCAGGCCAAGCTGGTCGACATGGAGCTGGAGCTCACCAAGGGGGTCCTGCTCGCGCTGCACCTGGGACGTCGCAAGGACGACGGCGAGCTGATGCACCAGCAGACCAGCCTCGGCAAGCTCAACAGCACCCGTGAGGCGCTGACGATCGCACGGACGGCGCGGGGCATCCTCGGCGGCGACGGCATCACCGACCGGTTCCCCGTGATGCGACACCTGCAGAACCTCGAGACCGTCTTGACCTACGAGGGCACGGCGGAGATGCACACTCTGATCGTCGGTGAGGCCATGACGGGACTCCGCGCGTTCACGTGACCGCGGGCGACCCGGCGGGGGCCGCTGACGATCGTCGCGGCCGCACGCGCGTTCCGGCCCGGGCGAGCGGTCGCCGGTCGAGGTGACCGCGGCGTGCCTCGACCGCATCGCCGAACGCGACGCCGACATCGGCGCGTTCGCCACGGTCACGGCCGACCGCGCCCGCGAGCGGGCACGGACCGCCGCGGCGGAGGTCGCCGACGACCGCGATCTGCGCCGTCCGCTGCTCGGCATCCCGGTCGGGGTCAAGGACGTCGTCGACGTTGCCGGCGTCGTGACAGGCGCGGGATGCGCCGCGCGCGCCGACGTCGTCGCCACGCGCGACGCCGCGGTGTGGCAGCGCCTGGACGCGGCGGGCGCCGTCGTGATCGGCAAGACCGCCACGCACGAGCTCGCCTACGGCGTCGCGACCCCAGCGACGCGCAACCCGCTCGACCTTGGTCGGATGCCCGGCGGGTCGTCAGGCGGTTCGGCGGCGGCTCTGGCAGCGGGGATGTGCCTCGGCGCGGTCGGCACCGATACGGCGGGGTCGATCCGGATCCCCGCGGCACTGACCGCCGACGATGCGGCCCTGCTCCTGGCCGGCATGGCCGGCACCCGACACCCGACCGTCGACGTCGACCTGGCGGGTCTGCGCCTCGGGCTGGCGACCGCTGGCGCGGTGTGGACCGACGACGTGAGGCGTGCGTTCGCGACGGTCGCCGACGTCGTGGGCCGCGCCGGTGCCCGTGTGACGGCGGTGCCTACCCCGTCGTTCGCGGACGCCGTGTGGCACGCCGACCGGATCATCGGGGTCGAGGCCGGCGCGGTGCACGCCGACCTCCTGACCGAGACCGCCGACAGCCTGACTCCCGCCACGCGTGCCAAGCTGCGGTCGGCGGTCCGGATCGACACGCCGACCTACGACCGGGCCGTGACCACGCAGCCGAGGTCCGCGCCGGCTTCGACGCGGCACTGCGCCGGGTCGACGTGCTGCTGGCGCCCGGCGCCGCCACGACCGCGCCCGAGTACGGTGCCGAGCAGGTGACGATCGGCGGCCGGGATCTGCGCCTTGGGCGCGCGCTGTGCTGGAACAGCGCGGCACTGAACCTGGCGGGCGTGCCCGCCGTGGCGCTACCAGCCGGCGTCGGTGATGACGGGCTGCCGGTCGGGGTGCAGCTGATTGGCGCGGCCGGCGACGATCAGCTGCTGCTGGTGATCGCTCGTTCGGTCGCCGCGGTGGTGCACGCGGCCTGACGAGGTCGCGTCGGGACGCCGCCCCTCTCCTACTCTTGACGTAGCCGAAAACGTCTGCGATGGCCGGAAGGACAGGTCCTCGGACCGGTCACTTGTAGCCAGTCGTCTCACCGTCCCCGGCGCTCTGTTCCTGCTCGTGGCACCGACCAGCTCGATCCCCACTCGACCACGGCGTACGCCGCCTTCCAGGTCCTCGAGAACGTCTACGACACCCTCGTGGTGCCGAACCCGGACAACCTGGAGATGGAGCCTCGCTCGCGACCGAGTGGGAGACCAGCGACGCGGCCTGACCTGGACGTTCACGTTGCGCGACGACGTCACGTTCCACGACGGTCTAATTCGACTCCGCCGACGTCGCCGACTCGTACAACCGCATCATCGACGAGGAGCTGGCGAACGCCTACAGGTTCTCGACCGTCGAGCACATCAATGCCCCCGACCCCCAGACGGTCGAGATCCTGCTCAGTGAGCCGACACCGAGCCTGCTGGCGGACATTGGATCGTTCAAGGGGATGGCGATCCTGCCAGAGAACGCCGCGGAGGGACATTGACCTTGCCACCGAGGCGAATGGGACCGGCCCGTTCGCCCTGGAGTCGCCAGGCGCCGTCGTACGCGATCGACCGCGAGGCCATCACGGAGGCCGCGAAGTTCGGTGCGGCGACGGTCAATCAGACCGCGATCCCAGAGAGCAGCTTCAGGTACTACGACTACGCCCCGTACAGCTACGACCCCGACAGGGCGCGCCAGCTGCTCGACGACGCCGGCGTCGGCGACGTGTCAATGGGACTGTCGAGATCATCGTTCTCACCGCCGTGTTCGCACCACTGACGATGCACCGCTACCGGACCAGGCCCTGACGTCCTGCGGTGACCCTGATCTGCCGGCCGGCCTCGGAGCTCGTCGCCCGGTCAGCCCGCGTCGGCGACGACCAGATCGATCAGCGCCACGAACTCGACCTCCGAGACGTCGCCGAGTTGGCCGTCGAGCCACAGCATGACGGCACCGTGCACCAGCGACCAGGCGCGCAGCTCGGCCGCCGCCATCCGGTAGCTCGCCGGGTCGACGTCAGCCTCACGCTGCTGGACCGCCTGCAGTAGCAGGCGGTACGCCCTTGACGCCTCATCCTCCAGGCGGTCCGGGCAGTCGCCCTGCGTCAGCCGTGACGTGAACATCAGCCGGTACCGTTCGGGGTTCGCCAGGGCGAACCGGACGTACGCTCGACCGGTGGCGGCCAGCCACCGGTCGGGAGCGGTCGTGGCCATGGCAGCGGCGAGGTCCTCGGCGAGCTGCGCATAGCCGTCGGCGGCCAGCTCGGCCAGCAGTGCGATCCGGTTGGGGAAGTGATGGCTGGGTGCGGCATGGGACACGTCAAGCGCGCGCGCAAGACCCCGCAGCGAGATCGCCTCGGCGCCGGAGGATTCCAGCAGTGAGCCTGCCTCGCGCAGCAGCGCCGCGCGCAGGTCGCCGTGGTGATAGGAACCGGTCGTCGTCATCTTGACACCGACAAGACTCGCAGGCTAGGATTGATGCCGCAACTTGACGCTGACAAGATGACGGAGGGTTGGCACAATGATCCATCCTGGACAGTGGACCGCGGAGCTCGACGGTGACCTCGTGATGTTCCTCATCGGCGCGCGCATCCACAAGCCGTGGAAGCTGCGTCAGTGGGTGCCCGTCCCGTCGCCCGCGCGATGAGCGCCATGCAGCGCGAGATCGCCGAGCACCCCGAGATCGGCTGCCTACACGTCGAGAACTACGGCGCCCTGCGGCCCATCTCTGTCCAGTACTGGCGCTCGGTCGCCGACCTCGAGCGGTTCGCCAGGTCGAGCCGGTGGTCGCACCTCCCGGCCTGGCAGTCCTTCAACAGGCTGATCCGCGACACCTGGCGAGCTGGGCGTCTGGCACATGAGACCTACCGGGTGCGCGCGGGTGAGCGTGAGCGATGTACGGCAACATGCCCGTGATCGGCCTCGCCACCCGGCACGTACCGATCGGCCGATCGTCGACCGCCGCGCGCTGGATCGCCGAACGGAACGAGGAGCGCCCCCCGGTCGAAGCCTACTGAGCGACGCTGGCCGGTGTGGCACCACCGACCTACCGTGTGGCCGATGCACGACGGTCCCACGACGCCGGCCACGCTCGCGCTCGACGCGGCGGGCGTGACGTTCCGCGCCCATCCGTACGACCACGATCCGTCCGCCGACAGCTTCGGCCTCGAGGCCGCCACCGAGCTCGGCGTCGAGCCCGAGCGGGTGTTCAAGACGCTGCTGGCCGACGTCGACGGCGAGCTGGTGGTCGGCATCGTCCCGGTGACGGCCCGGCTGAACCTCAGGTTGCTGGCCGCCGCGGTAGGCGGCAAGCGCGCGGCGATGGCCGATCCGGCGGTCGCCGCACGCAGGACGGGCTACGTCGTCGGCGGCATCAGCCCGATCGGCCAGAAGCGTGCGCACATGACGGTGCTCGACGAGACCGCCGAGCTGTACGACACCATCTACGTGTCCGGCGGGCGTCGGGGCTTCGACATCGAGCTTGCGCCCAGCGACCTGGTCCGGGTCACAGCCGCAAGCCTGGCCGACATCGCCCGCTGATCGGCCCGAGCCCGCTGCGTTGCGGCGGAGCCGTTCCGTGGATGTGGCGATCTGGCTCCCCGGACGTGCGGGGGATGCTCGTCTGGGGAGTCGTTGCGCCGACGTGGTGATCTGGCTGCCCGGGTGCTTCGGGCGCTGGTCCGGTCGTCGTTGTCGTGCGGAGGTGTCGGGCATGCCAGTCCAGGATCGCCTCGAAACGTTCGACCCGGTGCTTCGGCGAGCCCGAGCGTGACAGGTCGTGGCCCTCGTCGGGGAACCGCAGCAGCTCGGCGTTGACGCCGTTGCGGCGCAGCATCGCGAACAGCTGCTCGCCCTGCTCGACGGGGCAGCGCCAGTCGTGTTCGGAGTGGACGACCAGGGTCGGGGTTGTGATGCGGTCGGCCTGCCCGACCGGGCTGGCGGCCCACAGCGCAGCTGCGTCCGCCGGCAGCGAGCGATCCATGAACATGCGGTCGAAGTACGCGCCGATGTCCGACGTGCCTCCGAACGACACCCAGTTGAGCAGGCCGCGCTCGACGACCGCGGAGCGGAACCGATCGGTGCGCGCGAGCAGCCGCGCGGTCGCGAACCCACCGTACGAGCCGCCCATGACGCCCAGGCGCTCGCCCGACACCTGCGGGTAGCGGTCGAGCACCATGTCGACCGCGGCCTCCAGATCCAGCGTGTCCGGTGACCCGCCGTCGGTCCAGGTGCCCACGACCGCCCGCGCCCAGTCCCGGCCACGGCCCGACGAGCCGTGTGGGTTGACCCCGACCACCGCATAGCCGGCGGCCGCATAGACCTGGAACTCGTCGAAGAAGCCGAACCCGTACTGGGTCGTGGGCCCGCCGTGGATGTTGAGCAGCAATGGGACGTCGTCGCCGGCGTCGGGCGGCAGCAGCACCCACGCGTCGATCTCGGCACCGTCGCGGGAGAATGTCACGTGCTCGGTTCCCACAAGGTCGCCGTCGGTGCGCACGTGGTCGTTGACCGCCGTGAGCACCTCCTCGGTGCCGTCGACCAGGCGCCACAGCTCGCCGGGATCGGTCAGGCCGGTCGCGGTGAAGGCCACCGTGGAGCCGTCGGCTGACGCGGCCACGCCTGTCACCAGGCGGTCGCCGCCGACCAGCAGCTCCGGGCTCCGCTCGCCGGTGAAGCGGTAGACATGCGACCGCCCGCGGTCGTGGACGAGCGCGAGCCACCCGGTGTCGGTGACAACCGGCGCCGGCAGGTCGAATGTGACGTCGCGGTCCAGGCCGGCGCTCAGGTCGGTCAGGCCGCCATCCCTGTCGTGACCGTACAGGCGTGCCGGCGACGGCCACGCGAAGGGATCGTCCAGCCCGTGGACGACGAGCCAGTCCTGGTCGATGCAGACCGGCCGTCCCCACAGGCCCGCGTCGACGAGCAGGGCGGGATCGCCCCCCTCGAGGTCGATCTCGTACAGCTCCGCACCAGGGTTCGTCTCGCGGTCGTCGCGGCGCTGGGAGGTGAACACGACCGTGCGCCCATCCGGGCGGAACGCCGGGGCCGACTCGTCGTGGTCGCCCGGCGTCAGGCAGCACGGGTCGGCGTCGCCGTCGGCGTCGACGAGCCACAGGTGACTGCGGCGGTCGTGGATCCAGCCGTCGGCGTCGTCGCGGTACGGGATCCGGGTGATGCGGCGTGGTCGGCGGGCCCGCTCGTCGTCGTCACGGTCGGCCAGGTCCGGCGTCCACTCGACGCCGACGACGACCATGTGCCTGCTGTCGGGGGCCCACGTCAGGTCCGTCACGCCGAGCGGGAGGTCCGTGCACACCCGCGCCTCGCCGCCGTCGGCCGGCAGCACCGCGAGCTGTGGCCGGTCCTTGTCTCCGCCGCCCGTGCGCAGGAAGGCCAGCCTGCGTCCGTCGGGCGACCAACGGGGACTGGCGTCCTTCGGTCCGTGGGTCAACTGCCGGTCGCCACGCTCGGGATCCCACAACCGGATCGTGCGCACGTAGGCGTCATCGTCGAGGTCTGGCGTGGACACTACGAACGCGATGCGCCCGCCGTCGGGATGGACGCGGGGATCGCCGACGGTGTGGAGGAGGGACAGGTCCGAGGGCCGCATGCAACCACCGTGACGGTCGTGGGGGAGGGCGGCGCGACCCTAGCACCACGCCCGCGCCGACACCGTGGTCATTGGCGTGCGTCGGCGATGACGCGTCCGTCGCGCAGCTCGACGACCCGGTCGGCGACATCGATCAGCTCCGCGTCGTGGGTCGCGACAACTGCGGTCATGTGTGCGGCGCGCGCGACAGCCTGGATAAGCCCGCATGATCACTCTGCCGGTCGCAGAGTCGAGCTGACCCGTCGGCTCGTCGGCGATCAGCAGCGCAGGCGGTTGGCCAGCGCCCGCGCGATGGCCACCCGCTGCTCACCACCCGACAGCTCATGTGGCCTGTGCCTGGCCCGGTCACCGAGGCCGACCATGTCGAGCAGCTCCCGCACCTGGTCATCGCGCAGCGCTGCGGGCACAGCGCCCGCAGGGCCACCTCGACGTGCGGTCGGGGCCAATCTCGAGGATCTCAGCCGACGTCGCGCTGTCGAGCTCGCCGGTCGGTTCGTCGGCGAGCAGCAGCTCCGGCTCATTGGCCGATGGCGACGGCGCGACGATCTCGAGGTCGGCGACCTTGTAGATCCTCACCAGGTTGTCGGCGACGACGTGGGCGTCGGGACCGAAGGCCACCACCGCGCCAGCGGTCTGCACCGTCACATGGTTGCTCCGTCCTCAGGGCGGACGCCACGTCGTGGTCGAGGCTGCGCCAGCCCGCGATCATCGTGGCCGGCAATCGGTACCAGGAGGACGAGCGCAGCGGTGCCGGCGAGGGT
>DATHVN010000132.1 GCA_035461305.1 Euzebyales bacterium
GGCAGTTCGAGGTCGGGCCCGACAATGCCGACGGACAGTCCGACCGCGGCGGCCGCGGACGTGCTCTCGAACAGCGCCTCCTGGATGGAGTAGCCGTAGAACATGCCGAGCAGCGCCCCGGCGAAGTACAGCACGAGATAGAGCACGGTGATGAGGACCGCCGTCCGAACGACCGCGGGGCGCAGCGTCTCGGTACGACCGCCCGAATGGTAGGAATCGACGACGACCGCATCCTGGGGCAGCACGATGCGCTGGACGTCGGTGACGACGGCCTTCGCGAGCACCCCGATGCGCAGTGCCTTGATGCCGCCTGTCGTCGAGCTGGCCATGCCGCCGAACGCCATGGCCATGACGATCATCGCGGGCGCAAGCGCGCCCCAGTCGGTGACGAACAACCGTCCGGGGATGGTGCTGAAGCCGGTCCCGGTATGGGCCGACAGCAGGTGGAAGTAGCCGCGGCGGAACAAGGCCTCAGCGCTGTCGTAGGTCCCGAACCTGGCGAGTCCGATCATGGTGACCGCCGTCAGGCCGATGACGGTGACTGCCAGGACCCGCGTCTCGAGGTCACGCACGAGGGCGACGAGCCTCTTTCGGCGCATGAGCTGGTAGTGCAGGGCGAACGACAACGCGCCAGCGACCATGAGGATGCTGGCGGCGCCCTCGACGACGGCGGAGTGATAGAACCCCAGGCTGGCCGACGTGGGTGCGAACCCTCCCGTGTCAAACGCCGCCATGAACAGCATGACGGCGTGGAGGAGCCCGTCGACCGGGGGCATGCCGGCGGCGACGACCGCGGCCCACAGCATCGCGCCGCCGAACAGCAGGTACAGCAGCGCCACCTGCCAGATGAACGACGCGGTGCGCCGCACGTTCGGCAGGATGCGGTCCTCGCGTCCCTCACCGACGTACAACCCGGCAAGGCCGCCCGCGCCGCCGAACAGGCTGAGCGCCACCAGCACGAGCCCCTGCCCGCCCATGAAATGCATCAGATGTCGCCACAGGTTGATGCTGTCCGAGAGGTGGTCGAGGTCGTTGATCACGGCCAGGCCGGCGGTCGCAAACCCGCTCATGGCATCGAACGACGCGTCGATGAAGCTGCTGTAGTGGCCAGACAGATACAGCGGAACCGCGGCCAGGTACGTCGATACCAGCCACGACAGGGCGACCGCGGCCATCGCGTGGCTCCAGTCGAGATCCCTACTGGTGGCCAGCCGCCACTCGGCCAGGCGACCGAGCAGCAACGCCAGGCCCGCGCCGATCACGAGACCGAGCGCATCGTTGAACTCGCCGCGGATGACGCCGAGCGCGGCGGGGATCAGCATCACGAGCCCGAGCCCCGTGATGATCCGGCCGGTGTACAGGCCGATCAGCGCGAGGTCGCGGCGGTCGGGACGGACGAGCACAACAGTGGACCGTACGGACCGCGACCGTGGGTGACCGGCGTGTTAACGGGTTCTTAGCGCCCGTCGTGCGCTCGCAGGCGGGCGCGGATGGACCCTCGGTGCTACATGCGGAACCCGGCCCACGGGGTGGACGACGGATGCAAGCCTGAGTGCACAGCGGGGAACCCGTCGACGGCGTGATCGTCCGTGTCTGCGGCGAGGGGTCGAAGCGGTACCGAGACGGTGACCGTGTTCGGCCGCTGTGCCAACTCGGCCTTGAGCAGCCACGCCGACTGGTTGTGCAGCAGCGCCTCCCACCAGTGGCGGGTGGTGAACTCGGGGATCACGACGGTCAGGTGGCTGTGCTCGTCGTGGTCGTCGACCTCGTTGATGACCTTCATGACCGGCTCGTACAGCTCACGATAGTGATCGATCACAACGGTCAGGTCGACACCGGTCCCCGCGCGTGCCCATCGACGCCGGACCTTCTCGGTGCCCGCCTCGTCGGACGCGACGTGGACGGCGACGAGCCGGTCGGGTTGCAGCGCCTGCGCATAGGCCAGCGCCTCCAGCGTCCCGCGATGGACACCGCCGACGAGCAGCACCACGATGTGAACGCGCTCGACCTGCTGCCAGTCGTCGGGGATGCGCAGCTGGCGGCCGACGTGCTGGTAGTGGCGGTGGATCGCGCGGAACAGCATGACGACGGCGGGGATGACGATGGCGGGGATCCAGGCGCCGGTCGTGAACTTCGACACGACGACGGTCGCGAGCACCAGCCCGGTCGCGGTCGCGCCGATGCCGTTGATGATCTGCCCGCGCCGCCACCCACGTTCGCATTCGCGGGCGTGGTGGCCGACCATGCCGATCTGGGAGATCGTGAAGCCGGTGAACACGCCGACCGCGTACAGCGGGATGAGCGCCGTCGTCCGCCCGCCGAAGGCGATCAGCAGCAGACAGGCGGTGACGGCGAGCACCACGACGCCGTTGGAGAACACCAGCCGGTCGCCGCGGTGCGCCAGCTGCCGCGGCAGGTAGCCGTCGGCTGCGATGATCGACGACAGGCGCGGGAAGTCGGCGAACGCGGTGTTGGCGGCAAGGAACAGGATCGCCATCGTCGTCAGCTGGATGAACAAGTAGGCGGCTGTTCCGCGTCCGAAGACGGCGCCGCCCATGATCGACAGCAGGGTCTCGTGCTCGCTGACGGTGGGCCGGAGCCGGTCGGCGAGCAGCGACAGGCCGAAGAAGAACCCGCCGAGGATGGTCGCCATCATCACCAGCGTCGTGGCGGCGTTGCGGGACTCGGGCGGTCGGAACGCCTGGATGCCGTTGGTGATCGCCTCGGTGCCGGTCAGCGCGACGGCACCGGACGAGAACGCTCGTGCGAGCAGGAGCACGCCAGCGATGCCAATCAACCCGCCGGAGCCACGCGAGCCGCCGGCGCCGAGCTCGGTCAGGTTGGCATGATCGATGGGCAGCGGTGCCAGGTCGCCGGTCGACAGCCGCCACAGCCCGACGCCGACCAGCAGCGTGAGGCCGACGATGTAGAGGTAGGTCGGGATGGCGAACAGCGTCCCGGACTCCTTCGCGCCGCGCAGGTTGGCCAACGTCATGAACACGACGACCAACACGGCGATGGTCACCTCGGAGCCGCGCAACGCGGGGTAGGCCGACACGACCGCCGCGACTCCGGCCGAGACCGACACGGCGACGGTGAGGGTGTAGTCGACGAGCAGCGACGCGCCGGCAACCAGTGCGGGGCGCTCACCGAGGTTGTCACGTGCCACGATGTACGCGCCGCCGCCGTTGGGATAGGCGTAGATGGTCTGGCGGTAGCTGACCGCCACTATGGCCAGCACCACGACCACCACTGCAGAGATGGGTAGCAGGTAGTCGAGCGCGGCCATGCCGGCCACGGGCACGAGGATGAGCAGGATCTCCTCGGTCGCGTAGGCCGTCGAGGAGATGGCGTCCGACGCGAAGACCGCCAGCCCGAGGCGTTTCGGCAGCCGCTGACGGTGCTCCTCGTGCGTGGCCAGTGGCCGGCCCAGCAGCAGCCGCTTGAGTGTGGACACACTGACTCCTACGTTCGCTGCACCTGCGTCACCGGTCGCGCGGTTCGGGCGCCTCGGGGCGCTGCTGGCTGGGCGCCGCCCGGCTGGTCGCAGCCGATGGGACCATGGACCTGACGCGATGTCGTCGGAACGGTAAGCCCGCCGCCGATGCTGCGACCGCGGGTTAACGCGGTCTTAGCGCTCAACGCGGCGGTGCTAACGGGTCCGTAGCGCTCGGCGAATGCACAATCGTCTCGTCGTCTCCCCAACCTGGGTGCGACACAGTGGCAGACGGTGGCACAGACCTCGGAGAGCAGTTGGGCAACGGTCGCCGTACCCGCATGATGGGTGGCATGCAGCGACGCCGCAGTGACCTGTTACCGCACGCCGGCGGTCAGAGTGGTGCGCGTGTCGGCCTCGCCGGTGATGGTCTGTTCGCCCTTTCGTCGCGTCGCCGCTGGCTCGGCACCGCGCTCGCGGTAGTTGGCCTGACGGTGCTGACCGCGGTGTTCCGCTCGTCCGGCAGCGACGTACAGCTGTCGACGGCGTTGCTGGCATACCTGGCGCTGACGGTCGTGGTGGCGGCCGTCGGAGGGATCTGGCCGAGCGTGTTCGTAGCCGTTGCCGGATTCGCTGCCAGCAACTGGTTCGTGACGCCGCCGTTTCGGACGTGGGTGGTCCACAGCGTCCAGGACGTCCTCGCGCTGACCGTGTTCCTCACCACAGCGGTGGTGATCAGCGCCCTGGTGGACCTGGCAGCACGACGGGCCGCCGAGGCCGAGCGCGCCGGCGCCGAAGCGACGGCATTGGCGCGACTCGCTGCGACGGTGGCTGCCAGCGACGATCCACTGCATCGCCTTGTCGACGACCTGCGACGTGTGTTCGGGCTCGACGCGGCGGCCGTGCTGCGGGACGACGACGGTCACTGGCACGTGTTGGCATGCTCGGGCGCACCGCCTCCGCGATCACCGGACGAGGGCTCGGACACGCTCGAGCTCCAGCCCGGCAGCGTCCTGGTGCTGCGCGGACCACACGCGCCGTTGGACGATCGCCGCATTCTGGCTGCCTTCGCGGCCCAGCTGGCGCTCGCGCTCGACAGGCAACGGCTCGAAGCCGAGGCGATCCGCGCCGAAGGGTTGGCCGAAGCCAACCGGCTACGGACCTCACTGTTGTCGGCGGTGTCGCATGACCTGCGAACGCCGCTGGCGACCATCAAGGCGTGGCTGACCGGCGTGCTCGACGACGACGCCGCGTTCGACCTGCGCGACGTCCACGACATCATCAGCGCGGCGGTCGGCGAGGTGGACCGGCTGAACGCGCTGGTTGGCAATCTGCTGGACCTCAGCAGACTACAGACCGGCGCACTGCACGTCCACGCGCAGCCGGTCGACCTCGACGCCGTCGGCGCCGAGGCGGTCGCCGGGCTCGGCTACACCAACCACCAGGTCGACCTGCGCCTATCCGACACCCTGCCGCCTGTGCTCGCCGACGCTGCCCTGCTGGAGCGGGTGCTCGCCAACCTCATCGACAACGCCGTCCACCACTCCCCGCCCGACACCCCGTGCGAGGTGCACGCCGTCACCGCAGGCAACCGGCTGGACGTCCGCGTCGTCGACCACGGACCTGGGATCCCGGTCGATCAGCGCTCGACCGTGTTCGAGCCCTTCCAACGCCTCGACGACCACACCGGCGGCATCGGCCTGGGGCTCGCAGTCGCCCGAGGGCTAGCCG
>DATHVN010000133.1 GCA_035461305.1 Euzebyales bacterium
AGGTCGTCGAGCAGATCGCCCTGGCGCTGCGCCAACCCCAACGTCACCCGCTTCCCTTCGACGATGACCAGCTCACGTGATCCTCGCCGACCAACCCTCCAGATCAGCGGAACCGATGCCGAAAAGCACCAGCCACCTAGCTGCGCTGGCGGCCACGTCCCCACTCCTCACGGTCGACACCGAGCCGGCTCAGCGCGTTGTCGGCCATGATCCGTCCGCCGGTCTGGCACGTGGCGCAGTAGTTGACCGTGTAGCGGTTGTACGTGATCTCGCGCACCTCGTCGCCGCACACCGGGCACACCTCGCCGGTCCGGCTGTGCACCCGGCCGGGGCGGTCCTTCGACGCGCTCATGTCGTCGCGTCCGCGCTCGAACGCCAGCCCCTCGGCAATGGTCTCCCCGATCGCCGCGTGCAGCGCCACGACCTGCGCGTCGTCCATCCCTCGGGTCCCCACGAACGGCGACAGCCGCGCGGTGTGGCAGATCTCGTTGGCCAGGCGCCGCCCGATCCCGGCCAGCACCCGCTGGTCCCGCAGGAAGGTGTGCAGACGCATCGGGTGCTCGGTCAGCAACGCGGCGAGCTGCTCGGCGGTCACCGTGTCCGCGTCAGGGCCGAGGTCGGCCAACGGCTCCTGTCTCAGGGGGTCGCCCTCAACGACCCACACCCCCGCCCGGCGCTCGGTGCCCGCCTCGGTCAGCAGCAGCCGCCGGCTGCCGTCGAAGTGCCAGCGCGCCACGCCGTTGCGCGGCCGCTTCGCCTTCGACGTGTCCGGACGCAGGCGCCCGCCCTGCATCAGATGGACGACGAAGGTCACCTCCTCGACGTCGAGCAGCAGGTGCTTGCCGCGGGCGCCGACACGCCGCAGCTCGTGGCCGTGCGCCGACTCCGGAGGCGGCGCGTAGGTCTTGAGCGCGGTGAACGACAGCGGCTCGAACCGGTCGAGCCGGTGGCCCGACAGATCCGCCGTCAGGCGTTCGGCGTGCGCCGTGATCTCCGGTAGCTCCGGCACGCGATCCTCCTCGTTGTCCTCGTCCGGCGGCACCGCCTTGCGCACCTGAGAAATCTGGCGCGAAGGTTGCACCACACGTCTACACTTCGCGCTTGGTCTGAACCGCCACCGACCGCACGGGGTGTCTTCCATTGAGCGACACGGTCTGGCTCTCCCAGTCTGCCTACGATCAGCTGCGGGCGGAACTCGACCACCTGAAGACCACCGGTCGGGAGGAGGCCGCGCAGGCCATCAGGGCGGCGCGCGCCCACGGTGACCTGCGCGAGAACGCCGAGTACGACACGGCGAAGGAGGAGCAGGGCAAGATGGAGGCCCGCATCCGCCAGCTCGAGGACATGCTGTCCCGGGCCCAGGTCGGATCGGCCCCCACCGGTGACGTCGTGGTCGGCGGCAGCGTGGTCACCACGGTCGACGAGGACGGTGACGAGGAGACCTACCTCGTCGGCAGCCGCGAGGACCGGACGACCGGGCTGACGGTCATCAGCCCCGACTCACCGCTGGGCCGTGCGCTGATGGGTGCCCGCGTGGGCGACGAGGTGCAGTACCAGGCGCCGGCCGGCTTGTTCACGGTGAGGGTCACGGGCGTGCGCGGCCTCGAGGAACGCGTCTAGCGTCCGCGTCCCCGGACCGGCGCCCATCGGTCGCGTCCCCCTCAGGTGTGGATGGGGTCCCGCAGCACCGGGCACGACATGCACCGCGGGCCACCACGACCACGCGGCAGCTCGAAGCCCTCGATCGTGCGGACCTCGATGCCCGCCTGCGCCAGCCGCCGGTTCGTGTCGACGTTGCGCTCGTAGGCGAACACCACACCCGGGCGCAGTGCGAGGGTGTTGTTGCCGTCGTCCCACTGCTCGCGGTCGGCGAGCACCTCGTCCTCGGCGGTGGTGACCACGCGGAGGTGCTCGACGCCGAGCCCGCGCGCGAGCGCGACGACCAGGTCCGGCTCGTCGGTCACGCCCATCCGCCCGTTGGCACCGGGCTCGATGCGCCACACGTCGACCCCCGACCGCATCCGGGGCCACAGGACCACCGCGTCGGTGTTGACCACCGTGAGCACGGTGTCGAGGTGCATCGTGCCGCGCGCCTTCGGCAGCTCGACGGCGAGCACCTCCTCGGCGGCGCCCGCCTCGAAGAGGCGGGCGGCGAGGTTCTCGACGCCGATCGGGTGCGTGCGCTCGGACAACCCGATCGCCACGCACCGCGGTGACAGCACCAGCACGTCGCCGCCCTCGAGGGTCGCGTGCAGGCCGCGGGCATCGCCGTACCAGATCGGCGCCGCGCCGGCGAAGTCCGGGTGGTGCTCGTAGATCGCCTCCCAGAGGATCTGCTCGGGACGCCGAGCCGGCATCGCCATCGGCGAGCGCACCACGCCACCGGCGATCCACGCGCTGGGGTCACGGGTGAACACCGCGTTGGGCAGCGGCGGGAGCAGGAACGCGTGCGGTCCCAGCACCCCGCCGACGAAGCCGTCGAGGGCACCCGGGACCTCGGCGACCGTCAGACCACCGATCAGGGTGGAGGCGAGCTGGTCGGCGTCGAGCTCCCCCAGGTACGCACGTACGCGGTCGACCAGCTCGACGCCACAGCTGTCGAGGGTCGCGCGACGCTCGATGACGGCGGTGCGGACCTCGGGATCAGCGAGCGTCTCGGCCAGCAGATCGCCGAGCAGCCGCACGCGCACGCCCTCGGCGCGCAGCAGGTCGGCGAACGCGTCGTGCTCCTGCTGGGCACGATCGACCCACACGAGCTCGTCGAACAGCAGGTCCTCGCGGTTGGCGGGGGTGATCCTGCGCAGTTCGCTGCCGGGACGGTGGAGCACGACCTCGCGGAGCTGGCCGATCTCGCTGGTGACCGATGGCTGCATGCGCGGCAGCGTACCGCCCAGCCACGGCCGATCCCACCGCCCGGCGCACCTGCGGTCTACGGTTCGGCGCCCCAGCGGTCGCGGACCGCGACGTCGACGGCAGCCGGCACGTCGCCCAGCAGCTCGGCGGCGGCCACCCGCATGCCCTCGACGACGTCGGCGGCGACCTCCGCGGCGTCGATCTCGGGCGCCTGCACGACCAGCTCGTCGTGCACGGTCAGCACCAACCCGACGTCGCGGTCCGGCCCCGGCCCGTACCGCGCAGTCAGGCGCCGCTCCACCTGGGCAAGCGCGAGCTTCGTCATGTCGGCGCCGGCGCCCTGTATCGGCGCGTTGCGCGCCAGGAGCGCCATCCCGGCGTCCGCGTCGCGCGGCAGCACCCGTAGCCGCCCGAGCGCGGTCCGGACCTGCCCGGCCCGCCGGCCCGCGGCCTCGGCCTCGTTCAGCCACGACTCGACGCGCGGGAACGTGGCGAAGTAGCGGTCGATCGTCGCCGACGCCTCGGCGTGGGTCAGACCGGTGCTGCGCGCGAAGCTTGCGGCACCCATGCCATACATCAACCCGAAGTTCAACGCCTTCGCCGCCGACCGCTGCTCGGCCCGCACGTCGTCCTCGGCCACGCCGAACACCAGCGCGGCGGTTGCACGGTGCAGGTCTCCGCTGCCACGGAACACCTCCGACAGCGCAGGGTCGCCGGACACGGCCGCGAGGATCCGCAGCTCCTGCTGGGAGTAGTCGGCGACGACGAGGGTGTGACCCGGCGCCGCCGTGAAGCACGTCCGCCACGCGCCGTGCTTCGGGATCTGCGTCAGGTTGGGATCGCGGCACGCGATGCGCCCCGTGCCCACGATCTGGCGCCAGTCGGCGTGGACGCGTCCCGTGACCGGGTGCGTGACCCGCTCGGCCCAGTCCCCGCCCCAGTTGCTGGTCAGCTTGCTGACCTGGCGGTAGTCGAGCAGCGCCGCGACGGCGGGGTGGTCCACGTGGTCGCGCAGCACGCCGGTCCGCGTCGACTCGAGGGCGACGCCGACGCGCTCGAGCGCTTCACGGACCTGCTCCGGCGCATCGAGGTTGACCGGCTCCGGCCCGAACAGGTTGCGCGGACTGTCGTCGGTCAGCAGCGCGGCCTGGACGGCGTCGGCCAGGCCAGGGAGGCGTCGCTCCAGGTCAGCCATCAGCACCCGCCAGCGCGCGGCGTCGAAGCCGATCCCTCGCAGCGCGAGGTCCGCCAGCACGGGCAGGGCGGCGAACTCCAGCCGTGCGATGCGGGCGAGGCGGTGGCCCGTCAGCTCGTGGCGCTGCTGGTCGAACACCCCCCAGGTTGCGGCGGCGTCGTCCGCCGCGTAGTCGATGAGCTCCTGCGTCAGCGACTGGGCACCGAGGAACCTGGCACGCACGTCCTTGTCCAGGGTCATGCCCAGCCGGAACGAGGCCAGGTCTGCCAGCCCGAGCCCACCGGTCGACTCGCCGCCGTCGAGCAGCTGCTGGGCCAGCATCGTGTCGGCGATCCGCTCGACCCGCAGCCCCGCCCGCGCGAGGAACCGCAGGTCGAAGGCCGCGTGGTGGAAGACCTTCGCGACGTTCCTGTCACCGAGCAGCGGCCCGAGCACGGCGGGATCGAGCTGCGTCGCGTCGATCACCAGCACGGGATGGTCCGGACCCGCGCTGACCTGGACCAGCAGCAGCCGGTCCCGCCACGGATCCCAGCCGCTGGTCTCGGTGTCGACAGCCACGAACGCCCGGGGACCGACCGCCGACAGCCACGAGCGCACGGCGGTCGCGGTGCGCGCGACGACGGACTCGACCACCCACGCAGTGTGCCATCGTGACGACCGGATGCCGACCGCACCGCAACGATATGGCCGGCCGGAACGTCTGAACGGATGGAACCGACACGGGGAGGTCCAGCGGTGCGCTCTGCGATCCTGATGGTCCTTCTGCTCGTCGCGACGGCGTGCGGGTCGTCGTCGGTCGTCGGCACCGGCGATGCGACCCCGGCCGCGTCGGCGTCGGCTGTCGCGGCAGACACCCTGGTCGGCACCCTCGGCGGTGATCCCGCCCTGGAGGGTGGCTGCGTGTGGCTCGAGACCGACGACGGCCGTGTCGAGGTTGTGTGGCCCCAGGGCTACACCGCGTCGGCGGATCCGCTCCAGCTGCGCGGTCCGGACGGCGAGGTGGTCGCCGCGGAGGGCGACGAGGTCCGCATCGAGGGCACCGTGGCAGACGATCGCGTGTCGGTCTGCCAGGTCGGCACGATCTGGACCGCGATGACGGTCGAGGCCGGCTGACCGGGTCGCCGCCCGGCCGCGCGGTGACCGGACCCGTACAGTTGCGGGGATGCTCACCACCGGTGAGAGGTCCGGGCACAGGCCGCAGACGACCCGGCGGGGTCTGGCGGCGACCGTGCTGACGCTGCTGCTCCTGACCGGGTGCACGCCGCCCGCGGACCGGGCCGCCGGCATGCCGCCCGCTGCTGCCGGGGATGCTGCACCCACCACGACGCCCCGCAGTGGCACGACCGACCCACCAGCCGCGTCACCGGTCGACTGCGGCGCCGACCTCGCCGCGGTCGACGCCGTGATCACCGAGCAGCTCGCGGCCTTCGCCGGCGACGACTGGGACCGTGCCTTCGCCCTCACCAGCCGGCGATTCCGCGCCAGCGGCATCGACGCCGGCCGCCTGCGTCAGATCGTGACATCGGGCTATGCAGAGGCGGCGGACGCGGAGTTCCACGAGGTGCTCGGCTGCGTGCGCACCGGTCGCGAGGTACAGGTCCTGATCGAGGTCACCGCCACGGACGGCGCGACCCTCGGCCTCGTCTACCTGATGACCCGGGAGGATGGTCGCTGGCGGATCTCCGGCGCGGTCGAGCACGGGACCGGTGCCAGCGAGCCCCCGAACCTCCCCGCCTGAGGCTCTGTCCCGTCCGCTCTGGGGACGTCCTCCACGCATGATCGGCACGACGTCCTGGTACATCGGGGGAGCCCTCCATGTGGGGATGTCCCCAACGCATGCGCGGCACCACGTCCCCAGGAATGGTGGGCGGTCACGTCGGCGTGGCGGGCAGCGCCCGGTCCAGCGCGTACGTGATCGCCGTCCGACCTTCGTCGACCGGCAGATGGCCACCAAGCACGGCCTGGGACACGCTGGTGAGCGTGGCCACGAGCACGACGGCCTCCTGATCGGGGTCGACGGACGCGGGCGCACGCCCGTGCTCCTGCGCCTGCCGCAGCAGGCGTGCAACGTTGCCGTACAGGCTCCCCGTCATCTGCCGCGCCTCCGCCCGCGCCAGCCCGGTGTGGCTCAGCGCCACGGCCTCGAAGACGATGAAGAGCAGCATCGTCGTGCGGCTGACGTCGTCGTCGGGGAAGAACTCGTCGAAGATCGCGCCGATGAGCTCGCGCTCGGTCGGCGCGCCGCCGAGCGCACCGGTGCGCGCCTGGATGCGCTCGATCACGCGCTGCGCCAGGTGCTCCAGCGCTGCGACCAGCAGGTCGTCCTTGGTGCCGAAGTAGTACTGGATCAGGTTGACCGACACGCCGGCCTCAGCCGCGACCTGGCGGAAGCTGGCCCGCTCGAGGCCGCCGCGTACGGTGATGCGCCAGAGCGCCTCGATGATCTGCTGTCGCCGCGCGCCGTGGTCGACCTGCTTCGGCACGTGTCGCACCTTCCGTCTGACGTGCGCGCGTGCGCTATAGTACACTCGTACTAAAACGGTGGACGAGGATCCAGTCGATGGACGACACGAGGCTCACGCGGTTCAACACCAGCGAGGACGAGCGGAGGTTCCACGAGCTGTACGCACGCCTGCGTACCGAGCGGTGGCCGGCACCTCCGCAGGAGGTTGACATCGAGGCGCCGTTCGGAGCCGCGCACGTGTTCAGCTGGCCAGGCACCGGGACCCCCGTGCTGCTGCTGCCCGGCTGGGGTGGGACCGCATTGATGTGGGCGGCGATGCTGGAGCACGGCTTCGGCGGGCGGCCGGTCCACACCCTCGACCTGGTGGGCGACGTCGGCCTGAGCGTGCAGCGCGAACCCATCACGGCGGTCACCGACTACCTGCCGTGGCTCGACAGCGTCGCGGACGGGCTCGGCCTCGACCGCGTCCACGTCGTCGGGGCATCCTACGGCGGCACGCTGACGCTGCTGTGGGCGGGGCACGCCCCCGACCGCGTGGCGACCGCCACCCTGCTCGACCCCGGCGGGCTGGCCGACATCGACCTGAAACGGTTCATCGCCTGGGGTGTCAAGGTCTTCGCCGCATCGGTCGCGCCCATGCAGGTGCGCCGCCGCGCGGCCGAGCGTCTGCACATGCGTGTGCTCCTGGACGCCGACCTGATGCGGCTGTCACGCCTCGCCAACCAGCGCACCGCCTCCCACGACGCTCCCGACGGCCCCACCGCACTCTCCGACGACGCGTTGCGGGCCGTGACGGTCCCGACCCTGGCGCTGCTGGCCGACCACAGCTCGATCATGGAGCCCCACGCGGCAGCTGCGCGCGTGCGGGCGCTGCTGCCGGACGCCACGGTGGAGATCGTGCCCGACACCGGTCACGGCCTGCCGGTCGACGACGCCGAGCTGGCGGCGACGCGGATCCGGACGTTCCTGGACCACCACGACCGCACGACGCACGCTCCCGCGGACAACGCCGTCTGAGCCCGGGTTCATCGGACGCCGGCCGGGGTAGCTCACCGGCGATGCTCGACGACGACAGGATCACCCACCACACCCGTCTGCACGGCGGCACCCGCGTACCGGGCTCGGATCGCGCCGATCGCGGCGCGCTGGAGACGGCTCTGGCGGAGCTCGGTCCGGTCCCGTTGCCCGGCCACGGCGGCACAAGCGAGCGGCTCGAGGCACTGGCCGAGGTCGCCGCGACCGACCTCGCGACCGCGCGCCTGGTCGAGGGCCACCTCGACGCGGTCGCCATCTGCGCCGAGGCGGGACGACAGCCGCCCACCGCGCCGGCCGGCGTGTGGACGGCGGATCCACCGACGGGTCGCCTGGAGGCTGTGGCAGAGGCAGGCGGTTGGCGCCTGCACGGCACCAAGCAGTGGTGCTCGGGTGCACGCGCCCTGGACGTCGCGCTGGTCACCGCCCACGCCGACGACGGATACCGGCTCTTCGCGGTGGCGCTGCGCAGGCGCGGGGTGACGGCACTGCCGGGAACCTGGCACGCTGTCGGCATGCGTGACAGCGACACCCTGCACGTGCGCTTCGACGACGTTTCGGTGGACCGGGACGCCGCTGTCGGCCCGCCCGGGTGGTACCTGGGCCGTCCGGGGTTCTGGATCGGCAGCATCGGCGTGGCCGCGTGCTGGTACGGCGGGGCCTTGGGTGCGGCGAGGGCGCTGCGCGCCGCCGTCGCCACCCGCCACGACGACCACCACGGCCTGGCCCACCTCGGCGCAGCGGACGCGCTGTGCGCAGCGATGCGTTCCACGTTGCGTGGCGCCGCGCACGCGATCGACGACGGCATCGCCGGCGTGGCGTTGCGCACGCTGGCCTGGCGCACCCGCGCGGCGGTCGAACGACTCGCGTCGGACGTGCTCGACCATGCTGAGCGTGGCATCGGAGCGGGAGGCCTGACCGCGGACCCGGCGATGGCCCGCCGCGCGGCCGACCTCCCCATCTACCTCCGCCAGCACCATGCCGAACGGGACCTCGAGGCCCTCGGGCGCGCCGTCGTGGCCGAGCCGTGAGGACCCGGTCGCTCCGCGGCGACGGCACCGCGGAGGCGGAGTGGAGCCGGTGGCGTGCTCCGGCGGTCTGGCCTCGCCTCCAGCTCGGCGCCGCAGGGCGTGCCGTGGTCGTCAGCCCGCATCCGGACGACGAGACGCTGGCGGTTGGCGGGCTGCTGTGGCTGCTCGGGCGAGGTCGCTGGCAGGTGGTCGTGGTCGCTGTCACCGACGGCGAGGCGTCTCACTCAACCACGGCCGCGCGCCAACGCGCGGACCTGGCCCGCCGGCGGCGCGCCGAGCAGGTCGCCGCGCTGGCGTACCTGGGCATCGATGCCACGCAGATCGTGCGCCTGCAGATCCCGGACGCGGCGGTCGCCGACCACGAGTCAGAGCTCGCCGACGCGCTTATCCAGCTCGCCGACACGGACGACTGGCTGCTCGCTCCGTGGGAGGCGGACGGCCACCGCGACCACGACGCCGCCGGACGGGCCGCAGCGCGGGCCGCCGCCGCTGCGGGCGCCCGGCTGTTGGGCTACCCGCTGTGGGCGTGGCACTGGGCGCGACCGGGTCACCCGGCGCTCCGGTCGTGGCGGCCCCAGCGGATCGACCTGTCCGACACCCCGCGCCATGCGAAGGACCTGGCGATCAGCTGCTACACCTCGCAGACCACACCGCTGGATCCCGGCACCGCGGCCATCGTGCCCCCCGCCATGCTCGACCGGCACCGCCGGACCTGGGAGATTCGTACTGACGTGACCTCATCGACTGACGCGGCCCACGGGAGGGACGCCATGACCGACGACGCAGACGCGGTGGATCCGCAGTCCGGCCGCATCGGTGACCACCCCTTCGCAGCACGCTACGGCGCGTCCGACGACCCCTACGATCTCGAGCATCGCTGGTCCGAGCGCCGGAAGCGCGCGTTGACCGTCGCCTGCCTGCGCAGGGAGCGCTACGAGCGGGCGTTCGAGCCCGGGTGTGCGATCGGTCTGCTGACGGCCGCACTGGCACCTCGGTGCGCACAGCTGCTAGCGGTCGACGTCGCGCCCGGCGCCATTGTCCTCGCACGTGCGCGCCTCGGCGACCTGCCACACGTGACGGTCAGGCGCATGGCGGTGCCGGACGAGTGGCCGGACGGGTCGTTCGACCTCGTCGTGCTCAGCGAGATCGGCTACTACCTCGAGCCAGCGACGCTTGTGCGCCTGCGCGACAGGGCCGTCGGAGCACTCGTCGACAGCGGGGAACTCCTCGCCGTGCACTGGCGCGGCCGGTCCCCCGACCACGTGCTGCACGGCGACGAGGTCCACGAGGTGCTACGGAGTGACGGGTCGCTTCGGCGCATGCTGTGGCACGTCGAGGATCGCCTCGTCATCGAGTCGTTCAGCCGGACCTGACATGAGCCCCGCGGCAGCGCCGAACTGATCGAGCAGCGTGCTGAAGCCTCCGGGTGCCCGCCACGAGCGCCGTGCGCTGGTGGTGACGACCAGCTCGGACGTGCGCAGGACCGCGCGGCTGGACCGCTCCAACAGGGCGACCGTGCCGGCGTCCTCGGAGTGGACGACGGCGGGGATACCACCGACCGCCGCCAGCACGTCCGCCCGCACACCCAGATTGGCACCGTGGACCGACCATGTCCCCGCCCGGCGCTGGTCACGGCGGTAGGCGACCAGCGCCTCGGACGTCCGCCGTGACCGGTCCTCCCAGTCGCTGACCGTGACGGCACCGGCGACGGCGTCCCAACCACGTGCCGCCGCGCGGAGCTGATAGGCCAGCCAGTCCGGTGGCACGACGCTGTCGGCGTCGGTCATCGCGATCCACACCCGGCGGGTCGGGTCCGGTGGCCACATGCGCAGGGCGGCGTCCACGCCCAACTGGCGCACGCTGCCGACGCTCGTGCAGCGCGCACGCAGGATCGAGGCGTTGGCCGAGGCGAGCGCCGCGGCCGCGGCAGCCTCGGTGTCGTCGACGCACCGGTCCGCGACCACGACGATGTGCGTACGACCGGGCGCCGGGACGCTGCCGGCGGCTGCCACGATGGATGCCAGGCACCGCGGGAGGAGCTCGACCTCGTCGCGTGCGGGCACGACCACCGCCACGTCCCACGGCGTCCGTCGACCTGCGGCGGCGACGCATGGACGCGGAGGCATGCGGGATTCCTCGGTCGGGGATGGAGTGGACGCCACACCCTCTCCACCCGTGGCACGGCCAACACGCCCGACCCGACAGCCGAGCGTTCCGCGGGCGACGTCAGCGCTCGACCGGGTAGCCCGCGTCACGCAGTCCGGCGATCAGCTCGTCGCTGTGGCCGGCGCCACGGGTCTCGAGCGCGACCTCGAGCTCGACCTCCATCAGTCCGAGCTTTGGCTTGAGGCGGTGATGCTCGACGCCGACGACGTTCGCGCCACAGTCCGCGATCAGCTCAAGCACCCCCGACAACGCCCCGGGCCTGTCCTGAACCCGCGTGCGCAGCGCGAGGTAGCGCCCCTCCGACACGAGGCCGGACTGGATGATGCGGGCGAGCAGCAGCGGGTCGACGTTGCCCCCGCACAACAGGACCACGACCGGCTCGGGCACCGGTGGTGCGAGGACGCCCGCCAGGAGGGCCGCGAGTCCGGCGGCGCCGGACGGCTCGACCACCTGCTTGGCCCGCTCGGCCAGCAGCAGCACGGCCCGGGCGATCGTCGCGTCGTCGACGGTGACGACCTCGTCGACGTGTGCGGCGATGTGCGCCAACGTCAGCTCTCCCGGACGCGACACCGCGATGCCGTCCGCGATCGTGTCGCCGACCTCGACGGTCACCGGCTCGCCGGCCGCCAGCGACGCCGGCACGGCGGCCGCCTGCTCGGACTGCACGCCGACGATCCGGACCCCCGGACGGCGGGCGCGCAGCGCCGCCGCGACGCCCGACATCAGGCCGCCGCCGCCGATCGGCACGACGACCGCGCCGATGTCGTCGACCTCGTCGACGATGTCGAGTCCCAGCGTGCCCTGTCCGGCGATCACGTCGGGGTGCTCGAAGGGGTGCACGAAGACCGCGCCGTGCTCACGTGCGTGGGCGATGGCGGCCTCGAGCGCCTCGCCGACCCCGCCCTGCACCAGCTCGATGCGCGCCCCGTAGCCGCGGGTCGCTGCCATCTTCGGCAGCGGCGCGCCCGCCGGCATGAACACGGTTGCCTCGACGTCGAGGAGGCGTGCCGACAGCGCCACCCCCTGCGCATGGTTGCCGGCGGACGCGCACACCACGCCACGGGCACGCTCGTCGGGCGACAGCGTCGAGATCCGGTGGTACGCCCCGCGCAGCTTGAACGACCCCGTCCGCTGCAGGTGCTCGCACTTGAGAAGGACCCGCGCGCCGACCGCTGCCGACGCCGCCCGCGACGACTGGACCGGTGTCGGCTCGATCACCCCGTCGAGCCTGCGCCGGGCGGCCTCGATCTGTTCGACCTGCACCAGCTGCGCCATCGTCCTCGCCTCGGGTCGCCTCGACTGCCCGTCGATCCTACGGCGACCGTCAGCGTGGCAGCTGCACGGTGACGCGCCCGCCGGGCTGCGGATGGACGAGCAACCGGCCGCCGTGGGCCTCCACCAGCCCGCGGGCGATCGGCAGGCCCAGGCCGGCGCCACCGCCGCTGCGGGTGCGCGCCTCGTCGAACCTGGTCGACACCGCCGTTGCCCGCGCCCGGAAGGACGGGTCGAACCCGGGGCCCTCGTCGGTGACCGCCAGCGCGACGTGGTCGCCGTTGCCGACCACCGTGACGTCGACGGTCGTTCGGTCCGGGGCGTGGCGCAGCGCGTTGTCCAAGAGGTTGCGCAGCACACGACCTATCGCGTGCGGGTCGACCACAGCCGTCGTGTCACCGTCGACGGACAGGGTCAGCGCCAGGTCGCGCCGCTGCGCGAACGCCTCGAGCGCGGCGACGGTCGTGTCGGCGAGCTCGGCGAGGTCCACGGGTTCGGGCTGCAGCCGCAGCTCGCCGCGCTCGATCCGCGCGAGCGTGAACAGGTCGTCAACGAGCCGCGCGAGCACGTCGATGTCGGCGGCCATCGCGTCGACGTACCGCTCGGGATCGCGTGCGACGCCATCCTGCAGCGCCTCCACCGCGGCGCGCAGGGAGGCCAGCGGCGTGCGCAGGTCGTGGCCGAGCGCGGCGAGCAGGTCGCGGCGGGCCGACTCGTCGCGTCGACGGTCGGACTCCGCGCCCTCGAGGCGGGCCGCCATGTCGTCGACCGCGGCCACGAGCTCACCGACCTCACCTCCGCGTTCGATGCCGGTGCGCGCATCGAGCTCACCGCGACCGATCCGGCGTGCAGTGGCGGCCAGACGCCCGAGGTCGGCGGCCAGTCCCTCGCCGATCCACCCGGCGGCGACCAGGCCGACTGCGCTGCCCAGCCCCAGCGCGAGCAGCACGACCCGGGCGTCGTGTCCGTCGACCACCATGACCGAGGCGGCACCGGCGACGACCAGGGCCGTGCCACCGAGTGCCACGACGACCATGGCCCGTAGCGCACCGGCGATGCTGCGTACGCGCTGCATCAGCGCGAGCGCGGCGGCGGCCGCCACCACCGCAGGCACGGCGAACAGGCCCGTCAGCACGAGGAGGTCGGCGGTCGACGGTCGCAGCAGGAACGTCGCGATCAGCACGGCGGTCAGCACCGCCGCCGCGAGCATCGCCACCCGTGTCAGGGGCCTCATGGGTCGAATCGGTAGCCGACGCCCCACACCGTCGTGATGGACGGGCCTCCATCGCGGGTGCCGAGCTTCCGCCGCAACCGGCCGACGTGCACCGTGACGGTTGCGGGATCCTGCCAGCGGCCCGACGAGTCCCAGACCTGCTGCAGCAGCGCCTCGTGGCTGAACACCCGACGTGGGGCGGCGGCCAGGCACGCGAGCAGGTCGAACTCCTTGGGCGTCAGGTCGATGAGCCTGTCGCCGACGTGGACCTCGCGCGACGCGACGTCGATGCGCAGGTCGCCCGCGCCGAGGGTGGCGGGGTCGACGGGCCCGCGTCCGCCGGTGCGACGCAGCACCGACCGGACACGCGCCACGAGCTCGCGGGGGCTGAACGGCTTGGTCACGTAGTCGTCGGCGCCGAGCTCCAGCCCCATGACGCGGTCGATCTCGTCGCCGCGGGCGGTCAGCAGGATGATCGGCAGTGTCGACCCCGCCGCCCGCAGCTCGCGCACGAGCGCGAGGCCGTCGCCACCGGGCAGCATGATGTCGAGCACCGCGAGGTCGGGACGATGCCGGTCGAGCAGGTCCCGCGCGCCGGGCGCGTCGGCCGCGGGGATCACCCGGTAACCGTCGCGCGCCAGGTAGTCGCTGACAACCTCGCGCACGAGATCCTCGTCATCGACGACGAGGATCATGGCGGCCGCACGCTCAGGCACACCCGGCAGCGTACCGACGTGGCGGTGACGTGGCCGGGCGGACGCCGGAACGAACCCGAACGATTCCCGAACGGCTGACGCCTGCAGCGTGCGGGACCGCAGGGGTCAGACCGGTGGCCACGGGTACGGACGGCGGTCGGCCGGAGGGTTGGGCAACGCCTCTGCGCCGGCGAGGAGATCGGCGCGCCTGCCGAGCGCCTCGACCTCCTCCGTTGCGAGCAGGTCCTCGACGACAACGCTGTCGTCGCGGCGCAGCGTCGCGGACAGCCGGCTGAGATCGGCACGCCACGTGTCGGCGATCGTGGTGCCCCCCAGATCCCAGATCACCGTGCGCAGCTTCGGCTGCGGGTGGAACGTCAGCCCATGATCGATGCCCACGAGCCGGTCCGCGTCGAGCACCCGCAGCACGTGGCCACCCTTGCGGTCGGCGTTGTTGACGAGCAGGTCGAACGTGGCGAGCTGCGCAAGGCGCTCGTGCAACGCCGGCTCCTCGACGAGCGTGAAGTAGTGGTCCGAAGGATCGTGCGGCACGAACTGCTGGACCGAGCCCTGGCCGAGCGGCCCGTCCCGCAGCACCGTCGGCGGCACGAGGTCCCAGCCGAGGAACGCGCTCACCCGGTACGCCGCGACCTCCCGCCGGCACAGCGTGCCCGCCGGGAAGTCCCACAGCGGCCGCTCGCCACGCCGCGGCTTGTACACCGCGAAGGCGTCCCCGTCGTCACCCAGCCGCACCAGCAGGGTGTGGTTGCTGGCACCCGACAGGCGGCCGACGACCCCGAGCTCCGTGGAGCACAGCAGCTCCAGAGGAGCGGCGTCAGATGGTGAGCTGCCCATGGCCGTTCGTGGCCGGACAGACGTGACCGTCGACGGGATCGATCGGCCGGCCGCACAGCCGGCACCGCTCGCGGGCGCCGGCCTCGACGGCGTACGCGGCGTACGCGGCGAGTGCGACCAGCTGCGACTGATCCATCCAGAACCGTGCCACGGCCGGCTCGCGTGCGTCGTCGCCCACCAGCTCCTCCGCCTCCAGCACGAACTGCCGGCCGTCGGGATCCATGCCCAGGCTCATCGCGCCGGCGCGCCAGAGCGGCTCCACGGGCTCGCGCAAGCGCTGGCCGGCGGTGTCGAGGTCGTCGGGGGTCACCGTGACGTCGACCCGACCGAGCAGCTCCTGAGCGAGCCGGGCGAGCATGCGCACCTGGTCCTTCTCGACGAGCAGCGACACCAGATCACCCGACGACCGCGCCTGGATGTAGAAGGCACGCCGCCCGGGCTCCCCGACGGCGCCGGCGGTCACCCAGTCGACGGGTCGGTACTCGAAGGATCCGGTCATGGCATTCGACCTCCCGCTTCGCTACTTGGGTCATGCCTTGCCTTTCGCCTTCGTCGTCCGGCGGGGCGGGCGGAAGTCCTCGGCGCGCAGGGGCCCGTCGTCGTTGAAGCGGACGAGTACGGGCCGGCCACCCGGAGACAGCGCCAGCACCGACACCGACGCCGGGGTGACGTGCAGCCGCTGGAACGCGTCGAGCGGCAGGGACAGGTAGAACGCCACCAGCGCCTTGATGACGTCGGCGTGGCTCACGGCCACGATGACCCCGCGGCGGTGACGCGCGACCAGCTCCTCGACCGCGTCGGCCGCGCGCAGCTGCGCGCGGCGGATCGTCTCGCCGTCGGGAAACGACGCCAGCGACGGCCGGGCCTGGATGACCGGCCACATCTTCGTGCGCGCGACCGCCTTCAGGGAGCGGTCGGTCCAGCGACCGTAGTCGACCTCCAGCAGGCCCTCGCACGCGACGGGATCCTTCCCGACGGCCTCGCCGATCAGCTCCGCGGTCTGCCACGTGCGTGCCAGGGGGCTCGTGTAGACCGCGCGGACCGGGAGCCCGGCGAGGCGCTCCGCCACGGCGCGCGCCTGCGCGCGGCCGGCATCGCTGAGCTCCGCCTGCGTGCGCCCGCCCAGGCGTTGCCCGGTCGCGACCGTCACCCCGTGGCGGATCAGCAGCAACGTGGTCACGTCGTCACGTGTCGAACCGCCGGGCGACGGCGGCGGCCAGGTGACGGTAGGCCTGGCGGGTCGCGGGCCGCAGGTCGGCGAGCTCCGTCTCGGCGCCGGCCTCCAGGAAGCTGTCCCACGGGACGCGCACGGTCGCGCCGCAGCGGTCCCAGAAGTGGTCCTCGATGCGGGCGACGTCGACCATAGTCGAGCGCCGGGTCTGGTTGATGACGGCCACCGCGTTCTCGACCAGACCGACGAAGCCGTGTTCGGTCAGCCAGTCCAGCGTCTGGCTGGCGGACCGCGCGGCGTCGAGGCTGGGCGACACCACCAGCACGATCTGGTCGGTGCCGTCGAGGATGCCCTGCACGGCGCTGTCGAGGATGCCGGTGCCGGTGTCGATCAGGATCAGGTTGTAGAAGCGGTCAAGCAGCGACATGATCGCGCCGTACTCCTGATCCCCGAGCGCGGTGGAGATCTGCGGATCGTCGTCGCTGCGCAGCACCTCGAGGCCGGCAGACGTCTGCGTCGTGAACTTGCGCATGTCGGCATAGCGGTGGATGTTCTCGAGCTCGTTGAGCAGGTCCGTGACCGACGCCTCCGGTCCCTTCGGCTTGATCCGATAGCCAAGGTTGCCCGCGTCGGGGTTGCCGTCGACGGCGACGATGCGGTCACCGCGTTCGCCGGCCAGCGTCTGCCCGAGCATCAACGTGGTGGTCGTCTTGCCGACACCACCCTTGCGGGACAGCACCGTGATGCGACGGGGATGGGCCACCAGCGTGCGCATCGCGCGCACCTGCTCGGCGCGTGCACGATCACCGCGTGACGCGTTTGGCGACACGACGCCGCCGGTCAACTGGTGGATCAGCCGGCGCCAGCCCGACTGCGGTGGCCGCGAGTTGCTCCGCAGCACGGTGTCCGACGTGAGGTCGTCGGCCGTGCGGGCCGATGCCGGGCCCGCTGGTGCTGGTGACTCCGCGACGTCCGCGATCTCGTGCTCGTCGACGAGGTCGTCCTCGAGCGCGGCGGGGTCGAGCGCGGCGAGGTCGTCGTCGTCGAGTGGCCGCGGACCGGCCCACTCCTCCGCACCGTCCGACACGTCGTCACCGGCAATCGTGCCGTCGACGTCCGCGGCGTCGTCGGGCGTTCCGTCACCATCGTCGAAAAGCGGCGTCTCGTCGGTGATGTCGTCGTCGTCGAGGTCGTCGTCGAACATCGTCAGGTCGAGGGTTGGAGGGATATCGTCGGGCGCACCCGCATCCTGGTCTGCACCGGCGTCGTCGGCCCTCGACGCCGTGGACGACCCCCTGGACCGGCGGCGTCGTGACATAGGCCCCGAGGATGGTGTGTCGTTCGAGGACGACACCTCCCCGTTGGTCCCCCCGAGGGTGGAGTCGCCGACAACGCCGTCGGCCTCGTCTCCCGTTGCTGGGTCATTCATCGTGGTTCCGCTCCAGATGCCATGCCCGCGACATGCCCGCGCGAGCCGCGGTGGCTCCCAAGGTAGCCACCCCTACGACACCGTCGCCTACTAGGATCGTGAGCTCCAGCGTAGGGCACGAGGCAAGGCGGCAGACCGTGAGCGACACAGGGACGGCCGGCGACGGGATGCGCGCCGCGACCGACGGCGGGCAGCACCGCACCGAGCGGGACTCGATGGGCGAGATGCAGGTCCCTGCATCGGCGTACTACGGGGCACAGACGCAGCGGGCCGTCCAGAACTTCCCGATCTCCGAGGGGGGCATCCCGGTCGAGGTCGTGCGCGCACTGGGGGAGATCAAGCGCGCGGCCGCGACGGTCAACCACCGCCAGGGCGTGCTCGACCACCGTCTCCACGAGGCGATCACCCAGGCGGCGCAAGAGATCGCCGACGGCTCCCTGGCCAACCACTTCCCCGTCGACGTGTTCCAGACGGGCTCAGGCACCAGCTCGAACATGAACGCCAACGAAGTCATCGCCAACCGTGCGATCGAGCTGCTTGGCGGGACGATCGGCAGCAAGGACCCAGTGCACCCCAACGACCACGTCAACGCGGGGCAGAGCTCCAACGACGTGTTCCCGACGGCCGTGCACATCGCCGCCTACCGCGCTGCCTCACAGGACCTGCTGCCAGCGCTGGAACGCCTCCGCGACGCGTTGGCCTCCAAGGCCGACGAGTTCGTCGACGTCGTCAAGCCGGGGCGGACCCACCTGATGGACGCCACTCCGGTCACGTTGGGCCAGGAGTTCTCCGGCTACGCCCGCCAGGTCGAGCTGGGCGGCGACCGCGTCCGCGCCGCCCTGGAGCGCGTGGCGGAGTTGCCGCTGGGCGGCACCGCGGTCGGGACGGGCCTCAACGCCCCGCCCGGGCAGGCCGAAGCGATCATCGCGGAGCTGCGTGCCCAGACCGGACTGGAGGAGCTGCGCGAGGCGACCAACCACTTCGAGGCGCAGGGCGCCCGCGACGCACTCGTCGAACTGTCGGGGGCCTGCAAGGTGATCGCGGTGTCGCTGACCAAGATCGCCAACGACCTGCGCTGGCTCGGCTCGGGGCCACGCACAGGCCTCGGCGAGATCCGGCTGCCCGAGGTCCAGCCGGGCAGCTCGATCATGCCCGGCAAGGTCAACCCCGTGATCGCCGAGTCGGTCACGCAGGTCGCCGCGCAGGTCATCGGCAACGACACCGCGGTCACGATCGGCGGCATGTCGGGCAACTTCGAGCTGAACGTCCACATCCCGCTGATCGCGCGCAACGTGCTCGAGTCGCTGCGCCTGCTGACCGCGACCTGCCACAACTTCGTCGACAGGTGCATCGTCGGGATCACCGCCGACGTGGACCGGGCCCGCGAGCTGGTCGAGAAGGACCTCGCGATCGTGACAGCGCTGGTGCCCGCGATCGGCTACGACACGTCGGCGAAGCTGGCCAAGCAGGCGATGGCCGAGGACCGCCCGCTGCGCGAGGTCGTCGCCGAGGCCGGTGTGCTCAGCGACGAGGAGCTGGACCGGCAGCTCGACATCAAGCGCATGACCGAGGGCGGCATCCTCGGCGACTGACGCGCTGACGTGGCAGCCCGTGCCGGGATACCGGCATCAGCTGCCACACTCAGGGGTCCGAGGTCGCGCTGACGACGGTGCGCAGCTGCGCGGCCAGGTCGTCCCAGTCGACGTCGTCGTCGGAGTCGACGAAGAACACATCACGCACCTGCGGCCCGAGCGTGGCGACGCGCGCGGCGGACACATCCAGCCCGGCGTCCGCCAGCACACGCAACAGGCGGAACAACACGCCCGGCGCGTCCCGCCCCTCGACCTCGATGCGGGTGACCCTCGGCCCCCGGTCGATCACCACTCCCGGCTCGATGAGCAGCACCTCCGTGCCGGGACGCTCGTCCCAGCGCCGCTCCTGGCGTGACACCGACCGTTCGACGTCCGCCGTGCCGCGCCCTGCCGCCTCGACCTGGATGATCAGCTGGTCGAGCGCGGGTGCGGGCGCGTTGGCGCGCCGCCGCACGACGATCCAGTCGAGCACGGCGGCGTCGCGTCGCGTGAACGCTCGTGCCTCGAGCACGTCGAGCCCCAACCCGGCCAGCGTCCCGACCACATCGACCAGCAGGCCACGCCGGTCCCAGCCGACGAGGCTGATGACCGCCGTCTCCTCGTCGTCGTTCTCACGCACGGTGACCGCGACGGGATCCGACGGCTCCAGCCACGCGAGCATGCGCGCGTGCTCGACGAGCTGATCGACGTCGGCCGCCAGCAGGTAGCGGTCGGGAGGGTCGGCCAGCAGGCGGTCCATCGCACCAGGGGGCACCTCGTCGCTGCGGTCGCGGGCGGCGACGACCTTGGTCTCCGGGTCGGCGACCGCGATGCCCCCCGACCCACCCGTCAGCGCCCGCCGCGCCCGCGCGTGCAGCTCCGACAGCAGCCCGTCCTTCCAGGGCGAGTAGGCGCTGGGCCCCGTCGCGCGGGCGTCGGCAAGCGACAGTACCAGCAGCGCGTCGAGGGTCTCGGTGTCGACCACCCGGTCGGCGACCGCCTGGATCTCGCCGCGTTCGTCGAGATCGCGATGCTGGGCCACGTCCGGCAGCAGCAGGTGCAGCCGGACCAGGCGCGCGACGCGCTGCGCTCGGCGCTGGTCGAAGCCCATCGACGAGATCCACCGCCCGGCGATCTGGGCGCCGACGACTGCGTGATCGCCATCCCACGCCTTGCCGACGTCGTGGAACAGCGCGCCGAGCAACAGGACGTCGGGATCGTTGAGGCGCTCGTACACGGCCGCCAGGCGCTGGCCCAGCTCACCGTCGGCGATGCGCTGTACCCACGACACCGTCTGCACCAGGTGCGTGTCGAGGTCGTACCGATGGTAGGGGTTGCGCTGCGGATACCCGCGCACGCGGCGCCACTCGGGCAGGTGGGCCGCCAGCAGCCCGATGTGGTCGGCGTCGGCTAGCGCGGGCAGGGCCTCGGGGCCCGCCCGCAACGCCGCGAGGAACGCCGCGCGGACCCGCTGGTCCCACGGCAGGTGGTCGACCCCCGCCAGGTCGTGCTGCAGGCGGGTCACTGTGGCGCGGCCCAGGTGGCTGCGGTGACGCGCGGCAGCCGCCATGGTCCGCATGGCCAGCGCGGGGTCCTGCCGGATGTTGCGGTCGTCGTCGATCTCGACGAGGCCATCGACCAGTGCGATGTCCTCGTCGAGTGGCACCGGGCTCGCACGCCCGCGGCGCCGTCCCGACCTGGCATCGGCCAGCAGGAGCGGCCAGGTGCGCCCGTGCACGTGCGCGACGGTCCGCATTGCCAGGTTGACCCGTGAGAGCACCTCGTCCGCGCTGCCGGCGCCCATCAGCTTGGCGACCTCGTCCTGCTGGTCCAGGCGCAGCACGTCGCTGGGCTCGGGCATCGACGTGCACAGGTGCAGGGCACAGCGCACCGTCAACAGCTCGGCGTTGGCACGCTGCAGGGCCCGGTGGTCCGTGGCTCCGAGGTAGCGCGCGCCGACGAGCGGCCGCAGTCCCGGCTCGCCGAGCACCATGCCCGACGCCCATCGCAGGCTGTGCAGGTCGCGCAGACCACCCGCCCCCGACTTGACCTCCGGCTCCAACATGCCCGGCTGGGCACCGGCGCGGCGGTGGCGGGCGTCGTCCGCCGCCGCGAGCCGGGTCAGCACCTTGCCGCTGCGTCGGCGCAGCCACCGACCATACGCGCTTGCGACCTGGTCGAGCAGCCCGGGGTCCCCCCACACCAGCCGCCGGTCCTGCAGCGCTGTCGCGGTGTCGATGCGGTCGCCCGCGGCACGCACCGCCGTCTTCGGTGTATGGACCGCGTAGCCGACCCGGAGACCGGCGTCCCACAGTGGGTAGCACAGCGACCGCACGACCTGCTCCAGGTCGTCGTCGGACCATCCGTCGTGCAGGACGAGGAGGTCGACGTCGGACAGGGGGCAGACCTCACGCCGGGCGTAACTGCCCAGCGCCGCGAGGGTCAGCCCGCCGGCCCGCGGCGCGTCGACGGCGAGCCACGCGCCGAGCGCCGCGTCAAGCTCGTCGGTCCACGCCCGGCACCACTGCGGCCCCATCGCCGCGTCGACGGCGATGGGGTAGGGTGCCCGCCGGGGCTGGTCGGCGCTCAGGTCCGTAGCGGGATCAGATCGCCTCAGGCCCGCGCTCTCCGGTGCGGATGCGCACGACGTCCTCGAGCGGCAGCACCGCCACCTTGCCGTCGCCGATCTTGCCGGTCCGCGCCGACTTGACGATGGCGTCGATCACGCCGTCGACCTGCGGGTCGTCGACCATGACCTCGATCCGGCTCTTTGGCACGAAGTCCACCTGGTACTCGGCGCCCCGGTAGACCTCGGTGTGTCCGCGCTGGCGCCCGAACCCGCGCGCCTCGGTGACGGTCAGGCCGGCGATCCCGACCTCGCGCAGGGCGTCTTTGACGTCCTCCACCTTGAAGGGCTTGACGATCGCCACGACCAGTTTCATGCACGGTCCTTCCTGTCGAACGCCGATGTCGGCGCGGGGACACGCTCAGCATCATGGCCGGACGTTTCCCGGCCATCATTCGAATGTTTCACCGTCGTAACTTCTTCGTGGATCGCGGCACCACGCCCCGGCACTCGCAGGCGTCGACATCAGACGGGTAGGCCCGAGCGGCCGGCCACCACGACCAGCTCACTCCGGCCGTGGACGTTGAACTTCTTGAACAGGTTCTCGACGTGCTTCTGGGCCGTGCGTGTGGAGATGCCCAGACGCTCGGCCACCGCGCGGTTGGGCAGGCCCTCGGCCAGCAGGTGCAGGACCTGCTGCTCACGCGGGGTCACTGGTGGCACACCCAGCGGGATCGCGCCGATGAACGCCTCGACCAGCATCCCGATGAACGGTTCCCCGATCACCCAGCGTCGGGCGGCGGCGCGGCGGATGCCAGCGGCCAGCTCGTCAGGACGCTCCGTCTTGAGCAGGTAGCCCCGGGCACCCGCACGCAGCACGGCGCGCACGCGGTCGGGGTCATCGAGGACGCTGAGCACCAGCACGGCGGGGTCAAGCCCCTGCGCGGTCAGAGCGCGCATGACCTCGAGGCCGTCCTCGTGGTGCAGCTGCAGGTCGAGCACGACGACGTCGGGCTCGTGCGCCGTGACCGCCTTGACGGCCGCCTCGGCGTTGTCCGCCTCGGCGACGATCTTCAGGTCGTCGAAGTGAGCTAGCACGCTGCGCAGGCCGTCGCGCACCAGCGCGTGGTCGTCGACCAGCACGACGCGCACGGCGCGGTCCTGGATGTCGGCCGTGGACGGCGGGGCGTCCACGGTCACGGCCTCGTCGTCCGACTGCCTCGTGCCGGCTCCCACGGCGCTCACCGTCGGCTCCGCCGGCCACCGGCGCCGGCCGCCTCGGCCTGCGCCACCTCGAGCAGGTAGTCGTCCGCCCGTTCGTCCCACTCCATGGTCAGCAGCCCCCGTGCTTTCGCGGCCTTGCAGAACTGCAGGAACCCACTGAACCCGAACGCCTTCTCGCTGAAGTCCGGCTGCCGCTTGCGCAGCTGGTCCTTCAGTCCCGACAGTGGTGGTCCCGACCCCTCCGTGCTGAGGTCGCGGACGACGTCGACGAGGAGCGCGAACGCATGCTCCTCGTTGCTGCCCTCGGCCGGGAAGCCGACCTCCGGGTCCCCCGCTGCGGGTCCGGGCGTCGTCTCGATCACCTTGCGCGACTCGAGGTGGCGCAGCAGCTCACCGAACCCACGGAAGCCGAAGTCCGCCTCGCTGAAGGTCGGGTCCTTGCGCAGCATCGCCCGTTTGAGCGTCGATGACAGCACCGGTCCGGTCGTCGAGCGGTTCAGGCCCGCCAGCGTCTGGGTGATCTGGCGCGACAGGGTCTCGATGTCGCC
>DATHVN010000134.1 GCA_035461305.1 Euzebyales bacterium
AGGAAGTCGAGGAGTAACCGCGCGGGGATTGGCCTGCCGGATGTGCCACGGCCACCAGGATGTTGCCACGGCCCGGACCTCGAGGCCTTGCCTGGAGCGGATGTTGCCACGATGTTGCCACGACGGCCGATTTGTCAGTCGTCGTCGCGGTCCAGACCACGGCGGATCGCGCAGCGCATCAGCTCATACCGGCCGCGCAGCTGCAGCTTGCCCAGGATGTTCTGCACGTGGTTCTGGACCGTGCGCACGCTGATGACCAACCGGTCGGCGATCTCGGCGTACGTGTAGCCCTTGGCGACCAGCCGCAGCACCTCCGTCTCGCGGTCGGTCAGATCCTGGGCCCGGTCTCCACCCCCGGCGGCGACGCGGCGGAACTCGCCCAGGACCAGCGCTGCCAGCGACGGCGAGAACACCGGCTCACCGGCGGCGACCCGGTGGACTGCCTCGACGAGCTCCGTTCCGGTCGCGCTCTTGAGCAGGTAGCCGCTGGCGCCGGCCTTGACCGCCTCGAGCACGTCGGGCTCCGCGGCGGACGCCGAAAGCACCAGCATCCGGATGGTGGGCAGCGTCTCGGCGATCCGGCGGATCGCGACCGTGCCCGGCAGGCCCGGCATGTTGAGGTCGAGCAGGACGAGGTCGGGGCGCTCGCGCGCCGTGACCTCGATCGCCGCCGCCGCATCGGCGGCCTCGCCGACGACCCGCGCGCGTCCGTCGGCCTCGAGATCGGCGCGCACGCCGTCGCGCCACATGGGGTGGTCGTCGACGACGACCACCTTGAGGGGTGGCGCTGTCCGTGTGGCCGTACCATCATCCACTGGTTCCATGCTCCTGCCCATCACCCGTCGGCGCCGGCACGCGGAGCTCGAGCTCCGTCCCGCGCCCGGGTGCGGTGTCGATCTGGACCGTGCCGCCGAGATCGTCGATCCGGCCGCGGATGCTGCGGAGCAGGCCGAAATTGTGCGCCGCCCGCAGCGCGTCCTCGTCGAACGTGAACCCGCGACCATCGTCGCGGACGCTGACGACGACGCAGTCCGCGTCGACCTCCGCGAACACCCACGCGTGCCTGGCCTCGGCGTGCTGCACCACGTTGGCAAGCGCCTGCTCCACGGCGGCCGCGAGCTCGCGGACGTGGCGTGTGGGTAGCGGGATGTCGCCCACCGAGGTGACCGACACGTCGACCTCGGCAGCCACCACCGCGGCGGCCGCCTCGAGCTGGTCGCGCAGAGCGGCGGTGGGTACCGCGGCCGGCGAGTCGTGGGGCGGCCGCACGATCATCGCCCGCATCGCCCGCTCCTGTGCCGCCGCGAGCTCCGCCAGCCGCCCGACCTCGGCGCCGGGGACCTGAGGACGCTCGGCGAGCTCACGTCCACGCTTGTGCACGAGCGCGAGGGCCTGCAGCACCGAGTCGTGGATGTGGCGGCCCATCGACTCGCGCTCGGTGGCACGAGCGGCCTGCTCGGTGGCCCGCACCTGCTCGGCCTGTGCGGCACGCACCTGCGCCGCGGATCGCTCGAGCAGGTCGGCGACGAACCCGAGCACACCGCCGGCGAGGACGAAGTTGACGGGGTCGCGCAGCAGAGCGATCACCGGGGCCTGCGCCGCCGGGGTGCCGTCGGACAGCAGCCACGCCACGATCGACACCAGGCCGAGTGAGCCACCGGCCAGGATCCCGCGCCGCGTGCCGCGCGCCGCACCCCACGCGAGCGCTGCGGTCACCGGATACACCGTCGCGAACCAGGGCTCGCGTGTTCCGACGACGACCAGAATGCCCGCCACCACGAGGTCGACGACGAGCACGACGGTGTCCCCGCGCACCGGCCCGCGGGTGGTTTCCCTGTTGGTGTCCCCGCTCGCCGGCTCGCTGGCACCCGCCCGCGTCGTGCCGACGGATCGCGACCGCCCGGCCACCGTGAGCCAGGTCACCCAGGACGTCGCCACGCAGAGCGCGGCGATGGCCGCCGCCACACCGCTGTCCCGACCGGCCACGACCGCGCTGGCGATCACCACCGTCATCCACGCCAGCACCGCCCAGCGGATGACGAGCACGCCACGGACCAGCACCGGCACGCCCGTCGCGGCGACGGGGTCGGCAATGCGACCGGCCGCCACCTGCGCCGGGCGCTGTCTCACAGCCGGGCTCACCACGCTCCTCCTGCGGCGGGTTGCCGATCCTACTCACCCCGGCGGTGCCGGACGCACCCACGTCGGACGGGTAGCGCCAGCGCCGCGGAACGGGTCGGTCCCCGGTGCCGCCGCGTGTGCTGATCGCCGATGGTCCTGGTGCAGACGAGGACGAGAGGAACCGACATGCGTGCAGTGCTCGCGTCACCCGCTGGTGGCGGCCGCGACACCTGGCGACCGCGACCGCTACCTCGACCTGCTGCGCGGCCTGGCGCTGACCGTCGTGTTGGGCCCACTGGCTCCTGGCGGTTGTATGGATGCACGACGGCCAGCCCCGGGTCACCACGGTGCCCGACGCCGCACCTGGAACGCGGTGGGTCACGTGGATCCTCCAGGTGATGCCACTGTTCCTCCTCGCCGGCGGCGTGGTCAACGCGCGCTCGTGGCGTCCGACGCGGGACGCCGGAGGCACCTGGGCGGCGTGGGTCGCACGGCGCGCGGCATGGTTGCTGCGGCCGACGACCGTGGTGGTCTGGACGTGGGTGGTGCTCGCGACGCTGGCGTCCGCGGCCGGCGTCGATCGCTCGCTGGTGGTGCTGGGGCGTGCAATGCGCTGATCCCGTTGTGGTTCCTGGCCGTCTACCTGCTGCTCATCGCCTCCGTGCCGGCCCTGGTGGCCGCCTACGACCGCCTCGGCGGCAGGCTCGTGGTGGTACTGCTGGCGGCGTCGGCCGGATCGGGTCGAGTTGTTCACGGAGCTGCCCGAAACCGACAAGGCGACCTACGTCGTCGGGCGCCGCCTCGAGCAGCTGTGCCACCACGGCCACCTGCCCCGCAGGGGCGTGGTCTTCGACGAGTCGTCGGGCAGCAGCGGCACCCCGACCAGCAGGGTGCGGGGCCCGGCCGAGCGACGTGCGACGGCGCGCCTCCTGCGCAGGAGTTTCGCCTACGACGTGACGGCGGGGTTCGGTGGCGAGGGGCTCAGCGAGAACATGCGCACCCACCTATTGCGCTCCTACCGGCAGGTGAAGGGGTCGTACCGGGCCTCCGACCTCGAGATCAACCTCGCCGCCGAGAGCGACTTCACGATCGCCCTGCGCCGGGAGCCCGCGGACAGCGGTGCGCTGCGCACGGCGCTGCTGGAGCATCCCGATGCGCCGCTGCCGATGGTCTTCCAGTACAACCCGCTGGACAACGTCATCGAGACGAACGCGGCCGGCGAGCTGATCGTGACCGTGTGCCGCGCCGCCAACCTGTCGCCGCGCATCGGGTACAACAGCCACGACGTCGGCCACGTGGTTCGCATGCCGGCGTTGACGCGCCTGCTGCGCCACCACGTCGCGGCGCACCCGTTGGCCGACCGGCCGCTCGACCTGCCGGTGCTGTTCCACTACGGCCGCTCCGACGCCTCCGTCGACTTCTACGGTGCGATCGTCACGCCCGACGAGCTGCGCGACGCGCTGTACGCCGAGCCCGCGCTGGCCGACCGCATGCGTGAGTTCCGACTGATCAGCTGGGAGGACGACGACGCGGTCGGCCACCTGCTCTACGCGGTCGAGCTGCAGCCCGGCCGTGACCCGGCGGTGCTCCACGTGGCCGATCTGACGGTGCGGCTGACCGTCAGGCTCGCCGCGCGCAACGGTGACGTCGCGAACGCCTGCCGGGTGGCGCCGGACGACAACCAACCCGAGCTGCGGGTGTTCCCGGCGGGCGCCGGGCCGTTCGACGACGTCAGTGGGCTCAAGTTCCGCTACGTCAGTCGCATCGACGCCGCGACGGCCCACCGCGGCGGCCTGACGGGTGGGGGCCGCCCGTGAACCGGCTCGTCGTCCCATCACCGTCGACTGGGAGCATGCCATGACCAGCTCACATCAACCAGGCCGACCGCCGGTGCCCCGGTGCCCATCGTGTGGCCTTGAGCTCGGCGCCGAGCTGCCCGCACGGTGTGCGTCGTGCGCCGTGCCTGTCGGTAGCGCCACCGGCCGCCGGCTACTCGAGATCGACCAGCGCATGGCGACCCTGGCCGCTGAGCGCACCGAGCTGCTGGCCCAGCTGCGTCGTGAGGCCGCGGCGACACCGGTCATCCCGGCCGGCCCACCCCCGGCGCCTCCTCCACCCGACACGACACCGACACCGCCCAGCACGCGGGACGCCGGTCCCGTCGGCCGCTGGCTCGCGATGGCCGGACCGCAGACCCTGCTCGCAACCTCCGGCGTACTGCTGCTGGCGATCGCGGCCATCGTGTTCACGGCGGTGACCTGGCGTGACCTGTCGATGCTGACCAGGGCCGCGGTCCTGCTGGCGGCGGCAGTGGGCAGCGGCCGGCTGACGGCCACGCTCGTGCGGCGTGGCCTGCCGCGCACGGCCGAGGCGACTGGTGTCCTGACGATCGTCATGCTCGCTGTGCTGTGCAACGGGCTCTGGGCCGGCGGCCTGCTCAACGTCCTGGGTCCCGACGTGGCAGCGCTCACGGTGTCGACCGCGGTGCTCGCCGCCGCCTCCCACGTACTGGCCAGGACCACAGGGGTGAGGTCGCCCCTCGTGCTCTCGGCGTGGCTCATGGGTACCGCCGTGCACGCGGCCGGCGTATGGCTGACCGACCCGTACGCGGCGGTCGGCGTCGACGAGGTCGACCTGCTCGTGCTGCTGGCCGTGGACCTCGTCGCGGCGCTGGTAGCCGGCGGCTACGCCGTGCGCTTCCTCCCGGCTCTGCCGCGGTGGCGCGTCGCGACGCTGATCGGTGCGGGCGTCCTGTGGCTGGGGACCGCGGTCGGTGTGCCGGTGATCCTCGTCTCCCTGGCACCGGGCACGCCGTCGGACCTGGTCCCGTTCGGCATCGGCGTCGTCGTGGTGGTTGCGACGGTCGTGCTGGCCGCCGTGGCGCGCCGCATCACCGGCCCCCTGGCCTCGTCGTGGCCCGCCGTCGGCACGTCCGGGATGTGGTTCGCGGCGACGTTGGGCGTGGCTGGGGCGCTGTCGAACCGGCTCGACGTGTGGCCGGACATGGCCGTCGTGGTCGCACTGACCCTGGGTGCCGTGGCGCTCAGGCCCTGTCGGACGGTGTCGCAACGTGTGAGCGCGCTGGTTGGCATGACGCTGGTGATGGTCGCGGCGTTGGTCCCGGTCGCACAGACGGCTGCGTGGACGCTCGCGGTGCTGGAGGGGACGACGACCGATCAGCCGGACCTGGCGCGGCTCGCGTCGGTGGTGATCGTCGCGGCGGCCGCCGCCGGGCTCGCGGTCGCGGTCGAACCCGCGCGGCCGGTCCTCATCTGGGGTGCAGGGACGGCGTGGTTGGTGGCGGTCGTCGCCGCAAGCGTCGGGGCCGGCGTGCTCACACCCTCCGACAGCGGCGAGCTGCCGGCATTCGCTGCACACGTCGTGGTGCTCGCCGTGCTCGTCGCGGTGGCTGTCCGTCCGGTCCTGACGTCTCGGCCGGTGGCCGCGGGTGCGTTGTCGTTCGCCGCCACCGTCGGCGCGGCGGGGCTGCTCTGGGAACGGGTGGCGGCGTGGCCACAGCTGCCGCTGGTGGTGTCGCTGGTGATCGGGGGCCTGCTGGTGTGGCGGCGTACCAGCCCGGCCGAGCGGCGCGGTGCCCTGGTCGGGCTGGCCCCGATCGGGGTCGCCGCGGCGGCGCTCATCATCACCATCGTCGAGTGGATCGGCGCCGTCCTCGAAGCGCGGTTCGCGACACCGTGGCCGGCGACTCCCACGACGGTCGCGGTGCCGGCGCCGGACGCCGCAGCCCTGGCGTCGGCAGCCACCGTGTGCGCGATCGCCGTCTGGCTCGCAATGATGGTCTCGCGCACCGGCGTCGCCGCCGTGGTGCTGGCGGCGGTCGGCGGCCCGGTGCTGCTCGCCGTGGGTGGCGCGGTGTGGCCGGAGGGCGGCGCCGCCGTCGCAGGGCTCGTGCTGGTCGCAGGCGGGGTCGCGGGCATCCGTGCGATCCCCGAGCACCCGGGGCCACTCGCGCTGGCCGCCGTGGCGACGGTCGTCACGGTCATCGCGGCGCTGACCGCGCCCTGGGTGACGATGGCCACGCTGGCCGCCATGGTGGCGGTCACGGCCGTCGCCCTCCCGGGGCGTGCCCCGCATGCCGCGACGACGATCGCCGCGCTGCTCACCGCGGACGTCATCGGCCTCGCCGCGACGGTTGCGGCCGCGACCTCCAACCGTGATCCGGGGCCCGTCGCGATCGCGATCGTGGCTGCCGCGGCGGTCGGCTGGCTCGTCGCTGCCGCCGTGCGTCTCCATCGCCACCACGCCGGCGCCGTCGAGGTGACCGCCACGATCGCCTTCGCGGTCGGCGTGCTGCTCGCCGGTGACCGTGGTTGGATCTGGCTCGGCATGGCCTTTGCCGTGCTCGCGACCGCGGCAGCGGCCGTCGCCGTCTGGCGGCCGGACAGGCGGTGGATGCAGTGGATCGCGTCGGCGGCGGCGTCGGCGTCGTCCTGGTCGATCCTGGCAGACGCGGGCGTGTACACCGTGGAGGCCTACACCGCGCCGCCGGCCGTGCTGCTCGTCGGGCTCGCGACGGTGCGCCTGCGCGGGCAGCCGGATGCCTCGTCGTGGCCGATCCTCGGACCGGGCCTCAGCCTCCTGACGCTGCCGACGGTCCTGCAGCTCATCGAGGACCCGGGCGACCTCGCGCGGCTGGCCGCCGCCGTCGTCCTCGGTTCGGTGCTCGTCGTCGCCGGCAGGATGTGGGCGCTGCAGTCACCCCTCGTGATCGGCGTGACTGTGTCCGTAGCGGCGGCGTTGAGCCAGCACACCGTGGTCAGCGAGGTGCTGCCGCGGTGGGTGCTGCTGGCCGCCGGAGGTGCGCTCCTGCTGTGGCTGTCGATCAGCTACGAGGCGCAACGTCGCCGCCTCGCCGCGGCGCGCCGCCGCCTCGTGGCGATGCGGTGACGCTCACGCGTCGCCGGGCGGTCGACGGGTCGCCCACCGCGCGTAGCCGAGTCCGATGCCGGCGAGCAGTGCCAGCACTCCCGGGACCGCGCCCGACAGCCCGCCAAGGTCGAGCACCGCGTCGAGCGACAGCCTGCCAGGCCCCGTGGTGGCGACCGTCCACGCGACGGCGATCAGGTAGCCGTTGAGCTCCCAGCCCTTGGCCACCGACCAGAACCCGCCCTCGGCGTTGTTGACGAACGCGGCGGTGGTCATCGCGCCGATCATCGCCGCGGCCGCCAGCGGGGTGAGCAGCCCGGCGGCGAGGCCGAGCCCCCCACACACCTCGCACGAGCCCGCCATGACCGCCGCGGCACGGCCGTCGCCGAAGCCCAGGGACCGGAACCAGCGGGCCGTGCCGTCCAGCCCACCGCCGCCGAACCACCCGAACAACTTCTGGAACCCGTGCAGCGAGAACGTGACCCCGACGGCGAGCCGGAGCAGCAGCAGTCCGACGTCGACGGCCGCCAGCGCCGACCCGGGATCCATTGCGTCCATCGTGCGGCCCAGTCAGCGCGCGGCCGCGGCGGGCGCGTCGGCCGCCTCGAACAGGTCGGTGAACACCTGCGCGCGCGCAGCCGCCAGCACGTCCAGGTCGAGCCGCAGCGCTTCGCCCACGCGCAGCGTGCGGTCGTCGGTGACGACGCCCAGCCGTCGGCAGGTCAGCGCTGCCTCGGTGCACGCGCGCGCGAGCTCGTCGAGCCTGGCCATCTCGACCGTCACGACGACGCGGCTGGGTGCCTCGCTGAACAGCCACTGGTGCACCGGCAGCGTGCCGTCGAGGTCGACGTCGGCGCCCCACCGGTCGCCGCAGACCTCGACGAGCGTGGTCAGCAGGCCACCGGTCGCCACGTCGTGCGCGCTGCGCAGCAAGCCGTCTCGGGCCGCGGACCCCAGCATGTCCTGGAGGCGGCGCTCCTCGTCGAGGTCGATCGCCGGCGGCCGCCCGGCGATGCGTCCCGCGGTGGCCCAGAGGTATTCGGACCCGCCGAGCCCCGGTCGTTGGTCGGCGCCCACGACGCACAGCGCCACGTCGGGGTGCGGAGGGGCGACCGGCACGGCGGTGGTGACGTCGTCGATGACGCCGAGCACCCCGACCACGGGGGTGGGGTGGATCGACTGGCCGTCGGTCGCGTTGTAGAAGCTGACGTTGCCACCGCTGATCGGCGTGCCGAGCGCGAGGCACGCGGCCGACATGCCGTCGACCGTCGCGGAGAACGCGCCCATGACCTCGGGTCGTTCGGGCGAGCCGAAGTTCAGGCAGTTGGTCGCCGCGACGGGCCGCGCGCCGGTGCAGGCGACGTTGCGGGCGGCCTCGGCGACGACGAGCCGGGCGCCGAGCTGGGGATCCAGCGTGCACCACCGCCCGTTGCCGTCGGTGGCGACCGCGACGCCGCGCACGTCCGACGGCAGCGCGCCCCATCCGTCGGCGGGGGGCAGCCGCAGGACGGCGGCACTCGCGCCGCAGCCGTGGAAGGAGCCGGACCCGACGATGCTGTCGTACTGCTGCGTGATCCAGGTTGGTGGGGCTATGCTCGGGCTTGTCAGCACGGCGATCGCAGCGGCGCGGAGGTCGCCGGGTGGGGCCGACGCGTCGACGTCCTCCTCTGCCGCCGGGTGCACCCACGGCGCGACCGGCCGCTGGTAGAGCGGGGCCTCGTCGGCCAACGCGCGCGCCGGCGCATCGTGGACCACGACGCCGCCACGCTCGAAGACCAGGCGGTCGTCATCGGTCACCGCGCCGATCGGTGTGGCGTCGACGCCCCACCGGGCGCACGCGGCCACGACCTCGTCGACGTGGTCGGGTCCGACCAGCGCGAGCATGCGCTCCTGCGACTCGGAGCACAGGATCTCCCAGGCCTGCATCGACGGCTCCCGCAGGGGCACACGGTCCAGGTCGACGCGCATGCCCAGCCCCGCCGCGGCGGCCATCTCGGCCGACGAGCACACGATGCCGGCCGCGCCCATGTCCTGGATCCCGTGCACCAGGTCGCGGGCGTACAGCTCCAGGCAGCACTCGATCAGCGTGTTGCCCGCGAACGGGTCACCCACCTGCACGTTCGGGCGCTTCGCGTCGTCGCCGGCCGAGCTGAAGTCGGCGGACGCCAGCACGCTGGCCCCACCGATGCCGTCGCGTCCGGTCCGCTGGCCGATCAGCACGGCGACGTCGCCCACGTGCTCGGCCCGCGCGCGCTGCACGCCGTGGGCGGGCAGCACGCCGACGCACAACACGTTGACCAGCGGGTTGCCCTGGTAGCAGGGGTCGAAGGCGACCTCGCCACCGACGATTGGCACGCCGATCGAGTTGCCGTAGTGGCCGATCCCGCGCACCACGCCGTCCACCAGCCAGCGGGTGCGGTCCGACGCCGGGTCGCCGAACCGCAGCGGATCGAGCAGCGCGATCGGGCGCGCCCCCATGGTCAGGATGTCGCGCACGATGCCGCCGACGCCGGTCGCGGCGCCCTGGAACGGCTCGACGAAGCTCGGGTGGTTGTGACTCTCGATCTTGAACGCCACGGCGCGGCCGCCACCGACGTCGACCACGCCTGCGTTGTCTCCAGGGCCGGCCAGCAGATGGTCGCCGGTGGTCGGCAGGCGCCGCAGGTGCACACGCGACGACTTGTAGGAGCAGTGCTCGCTCCACATCACCGAGAACGTGCCGAGCTCGGCGGTCGAGGGAACCCGGCCCAGCGTCGCCTCGATGCGGTCGTACTCCTCACCGCTCAGGCCCAGCTCGGCCGCGAGCTCGCGTGGCCTGCCTGCCGGCTCGATGTGTGCTGAACTCATGGAGCGATGCGATGGGTCGCCCGACACGGCACCTGCGGTCTCCTTCTCGGCGTCGCCGTGCAGTCTGCCATCGTGGGATGCCGTGGGACGGTGGGCCGCCGTGTCAAGCGGCTGATGGGACAGGTCGCCAGGTTGCTCCTGTGCGCGGTGGCGGCCACGCTGTGACGTGCCGGCCGACGTTGTCCGCCTGTCCGGTGGGCTCCGGCCGGTGTTGGCGATCCCGGACCCACCGAGAACGGCAGACGAACGGCAGACGGTTGAGCGGCGCGCAGCATGCTTCGGCGCGGACGGTCATCTCACACGCCCATGCACGCGACCTGGCCGAGTGCTGGCAGGACGCCGGCCGTGACGACCACCCCGTGACGAGGCTGGCGCGGACCGGTGAGATCACCGCCGACGCGGAGCCGACGGTGGCCCACGACCTGCGCCTGCTCGAGATGGCCGCGGCGACGTGGGGCACTCCACCCAGCATCCCGGAGAAGCAGCTGCGCGTGCTGCTCGACTACATCCGCCACCACGACACGCGCGGGGCCGTGGAGGGCTGGCAGCACCAGCGCGACGCCGAGTTCCTGCGGTCGATCCGGCGGATGGCCTCCGAGGCACGGTTGCAGGCGCCCCGCGAGGACGACGAGCGCAGCGAGGGCGCGCGCAAGAGCACCGCGCGTCGTCGCCAGGGAGGTCGTTGAGGGCTTCGCCGCGTCGGTTGGGTCTTGACTGCGGCGGCATCGGATCACACGATCCGAGTGGGATGCCGGCCGGAGGACATCAGCTATGACGACCACCGAAGAGCGCGTGCTCACCGACGACGACTACAAATCCAGCGGTCGGATCCGCAAACCGATCTACGAGGAGGAGCTGGGGCGCCTCCAGATCGAGCTGGTCAAGCAGCAGGAATGGATCAAGCAGGAGGGCCTGCGCGTGGTCGTGCTCTTCGAGGGGCGTGACGCGGCGGGCAAGGGCGGCGTGATCAAACGGATCACGGCGAGCACCAACCCCCGCATCGTGCGGGTCGTGGCCCTCGGGACGCCCAGCGACCGCGAGAAGACCCAGTGGTACTTCCAGCGCTACGTCGAGCAGCTGCCCGCGGCCGGCGAGATGGTGCTGCTCGACCGGTCCTGGTACAACCGCGCGGGCGTCGAGCGGGTCATGGGCTTCGCGACCGAGGACCAGGTCGAGGAGTTCATGCGGTCGTGCCCGCAGTTCGAGCGCATGCTGATCCGGTCGGGCATCATCCTGATCAAGTACTGGTTCTCGGTCAGCGACGAGGAGCAGGAGCGCAGGTTCCAGGCGCGCATCGAGGATCCCACGAAGCGCTGGAAGCTGTCGCCGATGGACATCGAGTCACGCGACAAGTGGCAGGAGTACTCGATCGCGAAGGACGAGATGTTCGCTCACACCGACATCAAGCAGTCGCCGTGGTGGGTGGTCAACGCGGACGACAAGCGCAATGCGCGCCTGAACTGCATCGCCCACCTGCTGGAGCAGATCCCCTATGAGGACCTCACGCCCGATCCGTTCGAGCTACCACCGCGCCCCGCGCCCGTGAAGGGATACGTGCGTCCGCCGATGGAGGAACAGACCTTCGTCCCCGAGCGCTACTAGACCCTAGATCGCGGATCGGGCCGTCGGGTCGAGGAACACCTCGACGACCATCGGCTCGGCGTCGCTCAGCGCCTCCTCGATGCGGTCGCGACCCGCTCGGTCTCGCGGCTCGAGATCCCGTCGGCCAGGTCGATGCGCGCCGCGACAGGATCTGGTCGGGGCGAGATGCACCGAGCGCGACGACAACGGTCTTGGTGCTCTCCGACGCCATGGCGGCGATGGAGCCGCATGCGCCTGGCGTCAAACGGCGGGTCCGCGAGGTCAGCCCGTGGGCACCGCCGAGAAGGCGTGCGCCAGCACGAGGCGGCCGTCAGTCGACCCGAGGAGCGGGTCGACGGCGTGCTCGGGGTGCGGCATCAGGCCGAGCACGTTGCCGCGGACATTCGTCACACCCGCGATGTCGTCGACGCTGCCGTTGGGGTTCGCGTCGGGTGAGCGGGTGCCGTCGGCCTCGCAGTAGCGGGCGAGCACCTGGCCCGACGAGGCGAGCTCGTCGGGAGCCGGGTGCACGAAGCGGCCCTCGCCGTGCTTGACCGGGATGTGCACCACTCTGCCGCGGTCGGGGCCGGCCTCGAGCCGCAGGTGCTGGGGCCGGTGGACGAACCGCAGGCGGGCGTTGCGCGTCAGCGCGCCAGGCAGCAGGCCGGCCTCGCACAGCACCTGGAAGCCGTTGCAGATGCCCAGGACCGGCCCGCCCTGCCGGGCGAACGAGATCAGCGACTGGACCGCGGGCGCGAACCGGGCGATGGCGCCGGCGCGCAGGTAGTCGCCGTAGCTGAACCCACCCGGCAGCACGACCGCGTCCACACCGGCCAGGTCCGCGTCACCGTGCCACAGCGCTACGGGTGTGTGGCCCATCACGGCCACCGCCTGGGCGGCGTCGCGATCGTCACACGAGCCGGGAAACACGACCACACCGATCCGCATGCGCCGACTGTAGCCCACGGTCAGCGGAAGCCCGCCTCGCGCAGCGCCGCGAGCGGGTCGTCCAGCGCGGTGATGGCCGCCGCGTCCGCGCACGCCCTGCTGTCGGTGCCGGCACCCAGCAACCGCTCGCAGACCGTCGCCTCTGCGCGGCGGGCCGCGAGCGCGGCCTCGGCCGTCGCCGGGTCACGGGGCAGCAGGGTGGCGTCGTGGACGATCAGCGGCGCGATCCAGGATGCGTCGGTCCGCTGGAACCGGGTGTTGACGAGGATCTCGGGCGGGTCCTCCCGGCGCGTAGCGGTCGAGTCGACCCCCGTCGCCTCGAACGTCGCGAAGCGGACGGTCCCGCCCGCGTCGGCGAACGTGCGCACATCGGCGAGCGTGTCGTCGGGCAGCGTCGCGTTGCACAGCGCCGCGAGGCCCCGTCGCAGCTGGGCCCGGTCGGCCTCGGCACCGGCCACCCGCACACCGTCCAGCGTCGGGCAGGGCGCGTCGTACGGCATCGCGGTCGACCCTCCCCACTCCACGTCACCGACCGCCGTCGTGTACGTGGCCGACGGGCGTGGACGGCGGGCCTCGACGGGCACGGTCGCGGGCCCGGCCGCCACGAAGGCGGCGACCGCCACGACGATGGCCGCCACCACGGCCGCGATGGCGGTCAGCACGAACCAGCGTGGCAGGACCTGGTCGCCGAGCTCGCTGGTTGGCGCGTGGGCCCAGGGGTCACGGGCGCCGTTGCGCCGCGCGCGGTCCGCCCGGTCGGGCGTCAGCATCGATCCCATCGACTCACGCTCCGTCGACCCGCCAGGTGAACTGCTCGATCACCGGGTTCGCCAGCAGCTCCCCGGCCAGCCCGTCGATCACGCTGTCGAGGTCGGCGTCGTCGTCGATCGTCAGCTCGATGTGTTTGCCGACCCGCACGTCCGCGATGCCCTGGTAGCCCAGGGTCGGCAGCGCGCGCTGCACCGCCTGGCCCTGCGGGTCCAAGATCTCGTCCTTGAGCATCACGTCGATGTGCACGCGCGCCATGTCACGCCATCCAGTCGTCGAACGAACGGCCGGTCAAGGTCTCGTAGGCCTGCACGTACCGCTCGCGGGTGCGGGCCACGACGTCCGACGGTAGCTCCGGTCCTGGTGCGGTGCGGTCCCAGCCGCTCTGGTCGAGCCAGTCGCGTACGAACTGCTTGTCGTAGGAGTGCTGTGGCCGCCCCGGTTCGTAGGTGTCGACCGCCCAGAACCTCGATGAGTCGGGGGTGCACACCTCGTCGATCAGCACCGGTGCCCCGCCGATCAGGCCGAACTCGAACTTGGTGTCGGCCAGGATGATGCCGCGCGAGCGTGCGTGCTCGGCTGCCTCGCGGTAGAGGTGCAGCGACGTGTCCCGCAGCGTGGCGGCGAGCTCCGCGCCGATCAGGCCGGTCATCTCGGCGAAGGAGATGTTCTCGTCGTGACCGGTGACCGCCTTGGTCGCCGGCGTGAAGATCGGCACGGGGAAGCGCTCCGACTCGACCAGGCCGTCGGGCAGGCGGATGTCACTGATGCCCCTCGTCGCCTGGTACTCGACCCACGCCGACCCCGACAGGTAGCCGCGCACGACGCACTCGATCGGCACTGGATTCGCGATCCGGCACAGCATCGCCCTGCCGTGCAGCTGCTCGGCGACGGGTGCGAGCGACAGCGGGAACCGTTCGGGATCGCAGGTGATCCGATGGTTGGGCACGTCGAGCATCCCGAACCAGAAGTCGCTCATGGCGGTCAGCACCGCACCCTTGTCGGGGATGCGGGTCGGCAGCACGCAGTCGTACGCGCTGATGCGGTCCGACGCGACGAGCAGCAGCACGTCGTCGTCGACCACGTAGCGCTCACGGACCTTGCCGGACGGCAGTGCCGCGACACCTGGAAGTTCCGCGATCATGTCCATCGGGCGAAAGCGTATGCCGCCACGGGGATGGTTCGTGCGCCGGTGCCCGGTCGGTCGCCCAGGTTTGGCGCAGCGCACCTCGATCGTCGGCTCGGTACGGGCCGGCCGCGCCATTCGGCAGGGCTCCGCGTGGACCTGAGGGACGGCCGTGCGCGGCCCCCGACCGCCGTCGGTCAGCACACGACGTTCGGTTCGTCGACGCGGGCGACGTCGGCACCAGTGGCCATGCCGAGAGACGGATGCAGCCGGCCAGGTCACCGCGGTCCCGCTTGGAGCCGTCCGACCGGTGGGCGTCCGGCGGCCACCGGTCTGCGCCCGGCAGCTGAACAGTGCACTGCGATGCCGGGCGATGGGCGGCGGCGACCCGTGCGGGGGACACATCGGCGGCGGGGATGCTCACATGGGTGGTCCCACCTCTCGAGCGCGCCGAGTCCTTCCCCGGGCCATCCGCAGCACCAGCCGAGATCGGCGGACGTGCGCATATGCAGCCGGGCGACGTCTCCGACGGTCCGGACCCGGATGTCGATGTCACGTCCGACCGTGCGACCACGGACGTGAGCGGTGGGTTTGCGCGCCCTGTCCTCACGTCGAGCAGCAACGGGCTGCCGCGCCGGTTCGCCCGGGTGCCGGCCGTCGCCACCGAGGCGATCCTCCACCGTCCGTCGAAGCTGGCGGCGCGCCGGCGGTACCGCGGCCACCGCTCGAGCGCCCGGCAGCGGTCGAGGTGTCGTGGGTGCGGTTGGCGATGGCGCCGGTGCAGGCGGTGGTCCGGTCCAGCGTCGCGTCGTGCAGCAGCCGGTGGTGGCGGTCGGCGGTCTCGCGGACGTCGACCTCGCCCGGTCGGCTCCGTGGTGGTCGGCGTTCGAGATGCCCGCGAAGGTGTTCTCCGGCCGAAACGCCGTATCGCGGTGGCGATCGCCTCGGTGGCGACGGCCGGGCCGGCAGTCAGGCGATGACAGCGCCGGTGGCCACCAGGATCCGGATCAGCGGATGATGTACCGGGGTGCGTGAGCCGGGCGACGTTGCGGGAATGGTCAACGGCACACGACGATGTGAGGAGACTTCCGCATGTCCCAGGCCGACGCGTTCCCGAACCCGTACGAGTTCCTTCCCGACGTGCCCTCGTTCACGGTCACCAGCGCCGATGTGGCGGACGGCAAGACGCTGCCCACGCCCCACGTGTCGGGGATCATGGGCGCGGGCGGTGAAGACGTCTCACCTCCGCTGGAGTGGTCGGGCTTTCCCGAGGACACCCGCAGCTTCGCGGTGACCGTCTATGATCCCTGCGCGCCGACCGCGAGCGGGTTCTGGCACTGGGCGGTCGCCAACATCCCGGGTTCGGTGACGTCACTGCCAAGTGGTGCCGGCGACGACGAAGGCTCCGGCCTACCCGACGGGGCCGTGCAGCTGCGCAACGATGCCGGCGCCAACCGCTACGTCGGAGCCGCGCCACCCGAGGGTCACGGACCGCACCGCTACTACGTCGTGGTGCACGCCGTCGACACCGATGCGCTCGACGTCGACGCGTCGGCGACACCGGCCTTCCTGGGCTTCAACCTGTTCTTCCACACGCTGGCTCGCGCGATGATCGTGCCGATCTACGAGGTCTGATCCCCAGCGCCGATCGCCCATGGCGCTGTCGCTCCATCGCCGCGCCAGCGACCGGCGAGCCGTTGCGCATGACGAGCCAGATGCGGTCGGGCGCCCGCAGAAGCGATGGATCTGTGCACGGGTCGCCGCTGACGACGACGATATCCGCGATCCGCCCGGGATCAGGGTGTCGACCTCGTCGTCGATGCCGAGCGCCGCCGCACCGGCGCGGGCGCTGCGACGAGTGCCTCGACCGGGCCCAGGCCCGCATCGACCGGGCTGCACAGCTCCGCGGCGGCCAGGTCGGCCTCGGCGAGTCGGAGCCGACCGCGAGGCGGACCCCGTGCGCCCGGGCTGCCGCGATGGTGGCGCGCGACTGCTCCACGTTGTGGCGCCCTGCGCCTCCAGCTCCGGCGTCCACGTACCGTCCCCGGCGACGTAGAGCAGGAACGACAGCGTCGGCACCGGGGTCCCATCCTGGTCGGCCAGGGCGTCCAGCAGGTCGGGCCGCTGGTTGAGGTATATGCCGTGCTCGATGGTGTCGACGCCGGCGATGACCGCGAGATCGGTGCCGTCCAGGCCCTCACAGTGGGCGGCGACGCGGTAACCCTGCCGGTGGACTCGTCGACCAGGGCGTGCAGCTCGTCGCGGGCGACCTGCGACGGGGTGGATCCTCGAGCTCGACGGTCCGCGCGCCGGTCGTCATGCGCTTCACGAAGTCGGCACCGGCGCGGAGCTGCTCACGCGCGGCCCCGCGCATCGCATCGGGGCCATCGGCCTCGCGGTACATCCGCGGGAAGAACCGCGCACCGGGAGCGGTGGGCGACACGATGCGCCCGCAGGTCAGCAGCCGCGGCCCCGTGAACGCACCGTGCCGCATCGCCTGGCGGGCCTGCAGCACGACGTCGCCGTCGACGCCGACATCGCGGATCGTCGTGACGCCCATGCGCAGCGACCTGCGCAGGGTCGCGACGTCAGGTGGCCGCGGATCCCGTCGTCCACCGGTTCAGCGCGCTTGGGCGGCGTCGGCGCGTGGCTGCTGTGCTCGATCATCGACTGGTGGGCATGCACGTCGACCAGCCCGGGCATGACGGTGCGTCCTGCAACGTCGATCAGGCGGGCGGCGTCGGGGACGGCGCCGGCGTCATCGGTCACCTCCGCGACGCGACCGTCCTCGATCATCACGGTCGCCTGCTCGCGGACTGGCCCGCCTGTGCCGTCGAACACGCGCGCCGGTCAGCGCGACAGGTGTGTCGTCGCGACCGGGTGGTCGGCGAGGAAGGCGGGCAGGCGTGCGCTCCGCGGCGTGCAGCCGAAGGATAGAGGCCGCACGCCGACCGGCGTCAGCCCGTGCCGCTGCCGACCGCGTCGCGCGGTGACGTCGGCCTGGCCGCCCCGGGGTCCAGGTGACGCGTCAACCAGTCCACGACCGTCTCGACGAAGTACGTCCGGTTCATGACCTTGCGGATCTGGTGGCCCTCGTCACGGAACAGCAGGAACTCGCACGGCACGCGCCGCGCGTCCAGGGCGGCCACGACCTGCTCGGCCTCGTGCAGAGGGACGTTGGTGTCGTGAGCACCATGGACCACGAGCAGGGGCGCCTGCAGCTCGTCGATGCGGTGGATCGGTGACAGCGCGCGCAGCAGATCCCGGTCGCGCTCCGGGTGCCCGTACTTGCTGTACGCGGCCTCGGCGATCCAGGGCTCGGTGTTGGC
>DATHVN010000135.1 GCA_035461305.1 Euzebyales bacterium
GCTCGAGCATGTCGCGGAGCCATTGCCGATACTCGGCCGGCGACACCGCGATAACCTCGAACCGCATGTTGGCGTGCTGGACGCCGCAGAACTCGGCGCACTCGCCCAGATACCGCCCTGGCTCGGTGGCATGCAGGGTCAACACGTTGGTGCGTCCCGGGATCATGTCACGCTTTCCCGACAGCTGGGGCACCCAGAAGCTGTGGATCACGTCCTCGGTGTGCAGCCGCACCCGCACGTCGGTGCCGGTGGGGATGTACAGCTCGTTGGCCGTCACCAGCTCGGCGTCCTCGTAGGCGAACTCCCACCAGAACTGGTAGCCGGTCGCGTCGACGACGACGTCGTCGCCGCCTGGTCGTGCCGCGATGCCCAGCAGGTCGATCACGAACAGGGATGCGAACGCAACCGATGGCAGCACGATGCCTCCGCCGACGATGAACCGGCGGTGCAGTCGCCGTTCGTGCTCCTCGTCGACGTCGCCGCTCGGTCTGCGGACCATGGCGACGACGAACAGCGCCAGCCAGCCGACGAAGATTGCCCCGCCGAGGGCCAACGTGAACCACCAGATCCTGGCCGCGATCTGCGCATCGGTGCCACGCGGCGCCAGCGTGCCGCTGAGGCTGCATCCGGCGAGCAGGAGCATCGTAAGGAGAACCACAGCCGTGCGGGCACGCCCCAAACGCCCCGAGTGGACCTGCTGCTCGCGCAACGATGCGCCGGATGCGACGGTCATAGGCATGCGCGACCGCGGTACCCGACCATGTGACGTCATATTCGTCGTCCGGCGAGAAGCATGGCAGCCGATCAGTCTCCCCCACGCCGCGTCGTCCCCGAACGGAGTGTGCCGGATAAGACCCGGATGCGCGTGTTGGCCGGCACGGTCAGTCGCGTTGGAGCACCAGTGCGGCATTGATGAGCGCGAGATGGGACAGTCCCTGGGGGTAGTTGCCCATCAGCACGCCATCTTGGAGTTCGTGTAGGGCCGCTGCGCTCCCTCCAGCTCCGAGATGCCTGAGTCATCACACGTCCACAGCGCGGTCACCAGGTTCGCCATGTCGGCGACGGGGCGCGCAGTGCGGTCGTCGAGCACACGCCCGTCATTGGTGTAGCGCCACGTCATGTCGAGCAGGTCACCGAAGTTGCCGAGCTGCAGCTGACCGGCTGCGCCGTTGCCGATCCGCACCGGTCGGGAGTCGCGGTAGCCGCGCAGATCCAGCGTCTGGTCGGGCAGCCGGGGATCGCCGTCGAGGCCGAACATCGGCTGGATCCGGGGATGCGTCCGGTTCGTCGCACGCTGCAGCGCGGTGAACGAGGCGTGCGCCTGCGCCTGGAGACCGATGCCCATGAACGCGTCGAGGATGAACGACGCGTCGCGCACCCACCGGTAGCGGTAGTCGTAGTTGGCCGAGCCTCCGATGCGCTCCGGCAGTGCCATCGTCGCGGCGGCCGCGATCGCTCCGGAGGACTGGGAGATCAGCAGCTGCAGGGCGAGGCCGCTGCGCACGACCGCGTCCCGGTACGGCCCGTCGTACGACATGGCCGAAGCCCGCTGCCGCCAGAAGTCGGGGGTCCGGCCGATCCGCGTCGCGACCTGGTCCAGGCGTGGGAACACCAGGGGCTCGTCGTCGACGCCGACCAGGCACAGCAGGCGGCGCGAGCCCTCGGTGCACGACACGGTCGCCGTCAGCGTGCCGCCCTCCGCGCGCAGCTCGCCATCGGCATCGGTCACCACTGACACCGCTGTCGAGTCGCCTTGCGCGACCGGGTGGCCCCGTTCCATGCGCCAGCGCGTCGGTCTGCGGCCGAAGTCGAACCGCGGCCGCACGCGGACATCGACGTCGACGCGTCCGCTGACGCACTCGATGCGCCGTGCCAGCTCGACCCACGGCAGCAGGCGGCCCTCCTGCAGCGTCAGCGCATCCATGACCCGCACGACGGCGTTCGCGGTCGTGAACGGGTTCTCGAGGACGTTGGTGTCCGGTAGGTACCGCGGGCGCGCGGTGAACTCGCCGCAGGGTCGCAGCTCGAAGCTCCCGCCGCGGTCAGGGTCGAGCAGTGCCGCGAAGAACGCCGGCCCGGACAGGTCGGGAGGCAGAGCCAGTCGATGGCCCCGTCGGCAGCGACCAGCGCGGCGGCCCGCCCATCACCGATGACGCCGTACGCACTGATCGGTGCCTAGCCGTCGATCCTGTCCATCGCACCTCTCCGTGCATGTTGCCGCTCGACGACGGATGCGCCAGTTGTGCGACGCCTCGGCCGTCGGTAGCGGACCGACCGTCACGGCCGACGCGCAGGTCTCCCCACCCCGCGAGGTGACGCGGCATGCCGACGGCGGGTGGGACGATGATCCCGAGCCGGAGGTCGACGGCGCCTGCAGCCTCGACGACGCGCCGAGCTTGGCGAGCGGGTTTGTTGATGTGCACGAGCCACTCGTCCGGTGCAAGTGTGCTGCTCGCGGCGTGCATGTGGCTCCCGCAGCCGGAGATGTAGGGTCGCAGCGCGCGGCGTAGGAGGTGGCAGTGGACGCAGTGAGGAGTGGCCGACGTGGGTCCCGTCGTCGCGCCCTCGCCGGATGGTCGCTCGTCATCACGTTGATCGTGGCCGGCTGCACCGCGCCGATGACCCGCCCGCAGCAGGTCGGTGCAGGGGAACCCGAGATCGGCCGCCGACTGATCAGCGACTACGGATGCGTGAGCTGTCATGTGGTGCCCGGCATCGCATCGACGCCGTCGTACGTCGGTCCGCCGCTCGACCACTGGGGGCAGCGCTCCTACATCGCCGGCGCGCTGTCCAACAACCAGGAGAACCTCGTGCGCTGGATCGTGGGCCCGCAGGAGGTCGAGCCAGGCACCGCGATGCCCGACCTCGGCGTCACCGAGCAGGACGCCACGAACATCGCCGCCTACCTGCTGTCGCTCAAGGAGTGATCGCGGAGTGATCGCGCCTCGCCGCTGTGACGCGACGGCGAGCCTCACCGGCGCTCCCGCCGACCGTGCGACTGCTGTCGTTCACGACGGGCGGCGTCGGAGCCCGTATCGCACGAGCGAGCCCACGGCGGCGATCGCGCCCACCGCGGCGACGGCGCCGGCGAGGGTCGCTGGTCTGCCGCGATCGTCGAGTCGGTGCCGCATTTCGCCCGAACGGTGCGTGCCCACCGTGACGGCGCCGCTCGACGTCGTTGCGTGACCGGCGATCGCCGCGTCGGCCGCCTCGCCTGCGTGCGACGGTTCGAGCGGGTCGGCGCGCGACAGATCGCGTGCGGCCTTCCACACCCCGAGACCGACGAGCACCGGGAGCACGAAGAAGAGCACACGCTCGGCGTTGCGGACAGGCACGATCGACCAATCGAACGTCGTGACGAACACGTCGTCACTGCCGGCGATCAGCAGCACGACGAAGCCCGTGATCGCCGCGGCCCCCAGCGCCGTCCGGACGGGACGGTCGCGTGGGCGGTCCAGGATGTGGTGCTCAGCGTGGTCGCCCGTGAGCCAGGCCTCCAGGAACGGCCACAGGTAGAGCACGCCGAACACGACCCCGGGGTAGAGCACGGCCGGGAAGAACTGGTTCGCCACGGTCCAGGGTCCCAGTTCGAGGCTCACGCCGGGCATCAGCCGCAGCGCGCCCTGCAGCCACAGGAAATACCAGTCGGCCTGCGACCCGCTCGACACCGCGAACACGTCGTACGGGCCGTAGAGCCACACCGGGTTGATCTGCAGGAACCCACCCATGAGGTTGAGCACCGCGGCGATGAGGAAGAACAGCCCGACCGAGAGCGTGGCGTAGGACGGCCACAGCCGTAGGCCGACGACGTTGTCCTCGCGACTGCCACGCCCCGGGAACTGCGTGTGGTGGGGGCGCGCCACGAGGAACAGGTGCACGCCGATCAGTGCGGCGATGAGCGCCGGCATCAGGAAGATGTGGACGGCGAAGAGCCTGGACAGGAACCCCTCGCCCGGATACTCGCCACCCCAGATCCAGTACGCCAGCCACGTGCCGACGACGGGGATCGACTCGGCGATCGAGTAGCCGATGCGCACACCGGTGCCGCTGAGCAGGTCGTCGAGCAGCGAGTAGCCGGCGAAGCCCTCGGCGATGGCGACGACCATCAGGGTGACGCCCGTGATCCAGTTCAGCTCGCGCGGCCGACGGAACGCGCCGGTGAAGAACACACGGCAGAGGTGGATGAAGATCGCGCCGAGGAACACGATGGCGGCCCAGTGGTGGGTCTGGCGGAACAGCAGGCCGGCGTCGACCGAGAACGACAGGTTGACCACGGACTCATAGGCCTCGGTCATGGTCACGCCGCGCAGCGGCTCGTACGTGCCGGCGTAGATGACCTCGGCCTCGCTCGGTGTGTAGAACAGCGCCAGGAAGATGCCCGTCCCCACCAGCACGACGAACGAGTACAGCGCGATCTCGCCGAACAGGAACGAGAAGTGCTTGGGGAACACGTAGTCGAGCGTCGAGCGGGTGAACTTGGCAGCGCCGACCCGCTGATCGATCCACTGGGCGAGCCGGCCGAATGGCGTCGTCGTGTGGTTGGTCATGCGCCCGCGTCCCCGGCGTCACCCAGTCGCCATCGGTCCGGCCCGACTGGTCCCGAGAAGTCGCCGGCGGCCAGCAACAGCCCGTCCGTGTCGATGCGCAGTGGCAGCTGCGGCAGTTCCCGCGGCGCGGGGCCGAACACCGGGACCGCCCCCTGCGCCACGTCGAACGTGGCCTGGTGGCACGGGCACAGCAACAGGTAGCCGACGTTCTGGTACAAGCCGACGGGACAGCCGGCGTGCGTGCAGACCTTCGAGTAGGCGACGTACCCCTGCGGCGTCCAGTTGGCGCGTCCGGGCGGCAGGTCCAGGTCCTCCATCGGGATGCGCATCAGGACGACCTGGTCGTCGGCTCTCGGGTCACGGCCCTCGGGGAAGACCGTCACGACGCCACCGAGGTCCAGTGTGTCGGACGCGATCCGATGGCCGCGCTCGTCGATCAGGTACACACCCTCACGCCATCCGGTCTGGCGGAGCCCCAACGACGGGGCGGGCCCCAACGACCGTGCGGGCCACACGGTGCCGAGGCCGAGTGCGCCCAGCGCCGCAGCGAGCAGCCCGCCGAGCAGCCCACGGCGTCTGATGGCCCGTCGGCCCGCCTGGAACCGCTCGGCGGTCTCACGCTCCTCCTCAGGCGGTGGGACCAGGGTCGGTCGCGGTTCCTCCGAGGACTCGTGTGGCATCAGCCGCCGCGACCACCAGGCCAGGCCGGCACCGATGCTTCCCAGCGCCACCGCGAGCGCCGCCGACAGCCACTGCGTGCCGGCGTCGAACTGGTACGCGGCGATGAAGCCCGCGCTGGCCGCGACGCTGATCAGGAACGCCAACGCGACCCGCACGGTCCCCCCCGGCCGGTCAGCCACTGCGCTCTCCCAACCACGCGGTCACGAGGACCAGCACCAGCATCGCGACGAACCCGGCCAGGGTCTCGGTCGACGGACCCCAGTGGGCCAGGCCGTACCCGCCGGCGTCCTGGGGCGTCCGCAGGTAGTCGGCGTAGGCGATGACATCGTTGAGCTCCTGATCGTCGAGCTGCCGCTCGCTGAACTGCGGCATCGCGCCGGGACCGACGCGAATGGCCTCGGCCAGCTGCCGGTTGGGCACAGCATGCAACGGCGGTGCGTTGCCGCGGTTGACCAGCGCACCGCCCTTCCCGTCCCAGTTGTGGCACGAGGCGCAGTTGAGCCGGTACAGCTCGCCGCCACGTGCCAGGTCGACGTCGGTCAGGTCGAGCTCCGGGATCGGCGGGCCCGCACCGAGGCCGTCGACGTAGGCAACCAGCTCGCGGATCTGGGGGTCGCTGAAGGCCGGTTCGCCCCGCTTGGTCTCCTGGTCCGGCTCGTCGATGGGCATGCGCCCGCTGCGCAGCCAGTAGTCGGCACTCGCTGCTCCGACGCCGATCAGCGAGGGGCCGCGCCACGTGCCCTGGCCCTGGTTGCCATGGCAGCTCGCACAGTTGGCCTGATACAGCTCGGGCCCGAGGGGCAGCTCGCTCTCGGGGACGTCCTGGCCGTGCGCTGGTCGCAGAAACAGGAGGGTGCCTGCGACGGCGAGCACCACCACCCACCCGAGCAGGGCCCCGGCCTGAGGTCGACGCCGGAAGGCACCAACGGACGGTCGGCGCCGCCAGATGGCGGGCTCGCTGTTCGTCATGCGGGCGGGCCTACCCCTGGTCTCTTCATACAAACGGCTGGTCGTCCGGCTCGTCACGCTACCGAGCCGCGTGTGGACCGCGGAGGCCAGTCGCCATGATGTGTGTCCTTCGGTGAGGCGGGAAGGCAGCAGAGACTCGCCCGACCTCGACAATTGACTCGATGACGGAGTGGACATGGCAGACAGCGGCACGACCGTCGTGATCACAGGGGGGACGGCCGGCGTTGGGCGAGCGACCCCGCGCCGGTTCGCTCAGGACGGCGCCCGCATCGCCTTGCTCGCGCGCGACAGTGATCGCCTGGACGCGACGCGCAGGGAGCTCGAGGAGATGGGCGCGGCCGTGCTCGCGCTGCCGACCGATGTGGCCGACCCCGACCGCGTAGAGGCCGCGGCGAAGGCGGTCGAGGAGGGCCTCGGCGAGACTGACATCTGGATCAACGACGCCATGGTGACGATCTACGCCGAGTTCCTCGACATCGACCCCGACGAGTTCCGCCGGGCGACGGAGGTGACCTACCACGGAACGGTGTGGGGCACGCGGGCGGCGCTGCAGCGCATGGTCCCCCGTGACCGCGGGACGGTGGTCCAGGTCGGGTCGGCGATGGCCTACAGCTGCCAGCAGACCGGTCAACCGTTGGATCCGGAGGGACACGACAACCTGTTCGAGCCCGCGTCCGGCGACAGGGGCGCGCACGGGCCGTTCGACGATCAGGCCCATGCGCACAGCCCCCAGCTGTGGCTGACGAGGCGCCGGGGGCCGGTCGCGCTGGCCGTGGCGGCGGTGTCGGCCGCCGCCGTCGGCACCCTGCTCCGCCGCTCATAGCACGCTGCGCCGGTGCGTGCCCGACTGCTCGTTGCGTTGGTGCTGCTGGCGAGCGCGTGCGGCGACGCGTCGCCACCGTTGGCCGAGACGTCGACCGATCGTCTCGAGCTCGAGGTCGCACTGACGCCCGATCCGCTGGTCGGCGGTCGGGAGGCGACGTTCGAGCTGCACGTCACGAACACCAGCGACCGGCGCGCACTGCTCACGTTCGACACGACCCAGCGCGGCGATGTGGTGCTGTCCACAGGAGACGTCGAGGTGTACCGATGGGCGGCGCGTCGGGTCTTCGCCCAGGAGCCGCACGAGGTGGCGTTCGCGCCGGGGCAGACCGTGCGTTTTCCACTGGAGGAGGAACCGCTGCCGGTCGCACCTGGGGACTACGAGCTGATGGCCACCGTCACGGGCGTGCCCAAGCTGCGTACGATCCGCACTGCCGCCTCGGTCGTCGGCAACGCCGCCACCGAGACGCCGTCGCCTGAGCCGACCGGCCCGCCGGAGCTGTCGGTCGCCTACGTCGGGGTCGTCGCCGACTACGCCGCGGTCGTCGACGCCGGCGGCCGCGCGGCCCTGGACGCGCCGCAGGCCGACCTCGAGCAGGTCGCCGCGAGCCTCGGGCCGTTCGTCGCGGTCACGGCGGGGGGCGTCATCGGGTCCGACTCCGTCACCGAGCTGTTCGGCGCGTGGTCCGACGCCGTGGCCGAGGCGGTCAGCGACGGCGGACGCGGCGGTGCCGTCGCCGTTGCGCAGGCGCACGCAGCGGCGTCCGAGTCCGTTGATCCGCCCGCTCACGATGTGGCCCAGGCGTACGTGGAGCACCTGGACCCGATGGCTTCGACACTGCGGCGCGAGTGCGTCAGAAGCTCACGACGCAGCTGATCGACGAGGTGTTCCTGCTCGCGACGGCCGTCGATGTCGGGAGCTGGAGCAGGCACCCGTCACCGACGTCCTCGACGAGAACGCCGACGGCCGGGGATCGTCGCGGGCCTGCCCACTCAATCGCTCTGGTCCGCGGCGGCCTCCCGGAGCGGCAGCTCGGGTCGGCGCAGCGTTCCGAGGCTGACCACGTCGCGTCCCATCAGCTCCCGCAGGGTCCAGTCGGACCAGACCTGCAGCTTGCGCCGCACGCTGGGCACGCGCGCGATGTGGTACGCGCGGCGCAGGTACCACGGCAGCGCACCGTGCAGATGCCGGCCGAACAGCTGGGCGACGGCGTCGTGGCGGCCGAGCGTGAGCATCTCGCCAACCATCCGGTAGCGGAACGGTGTCGGCCGGCCGCCGCGGACGACCGCGGTCAGGTTGGCGGCCAGGTGCCGTGCCTCCCGGAGAGCGTACTGGGCGCTGGGCGGGCACGTGCCACCGGTGACGATGTCGGGCACCGCCGCGCAGTCGCCGGATGACCACACGGCGTCGTGACCGGTCACGCGCAGCGTGGGGTCGACCGTGACCGCGCCGCTGTCGTCGACGGGTAGCCCGAGCTCGGCCAGAAGAGGGTTCGGCGCGACGCCGGCCGCCCACACCAGCGTGTCGGCCGGCACGGTGTCCCCGTCGGACAGCGTCAGCACGCCGCCGGTCGCGTCGTCGACCGTGGTCCCCAGCCGGATGTCGACGCCACGCCGCCGCAGCGCCGCGGCGGCCTGGTCGGCCAGTTCCTCGTCGACCATCGGCAGGATCCGGTTGGTCGCCTCGATCAGCAGCCAGTGCTGCTGCTCCGGTGCGATCTGCGGGTACAACCCCGCCGCGCTGCGCGCCATCGCCTCCAGTTCCCCGAGGGCCTCGACGCCGGAGTAGCCGCCGCCGACGAATGCGAACGTCAACGCGCGGCGCCTTGCGGCCGGGTCGGTCAGCTGGGACGCGGCTTCGAGCCGCGACAGCACGTGGTCGCGCAGGAACAGCGCCTCGGGCACCGTCGTGAACCCGACCGCGTGCTCGACCAGCCCGGGCACCGGCAGGACCTTCGTCTCGGAGCCCAACGCCAGGACGAGGTGGTCGTATCGGACCTCGGTGGTCTGGCCGTGTGTGGGCTCCACCGTGATGGTCGAGCGGGACGTGTCGACGTCGGTCAGCCGGCCCGCAACGATGTTGGTGCCGTCGAGCACGCGTCGCAGCGGGACGACCACGTCAGTGGGCTCGAGCATCCCCGAGGCCACCTCGGGCAGCAGCGACTGGTAGACCATGTAGCCGGTCGGGTTGATCAGCGTCACGGCCGCATCGTCGGCGTCGAGCGTCCGTTGCAGGCGCCACGCGGTGGTCAGGCCGACGATGCCACCGCCGACGATCACGATGCTCGGTCGCATCTGGGTGGTCGTGGTTGCAGTCATGGGTTCGACGCTTCCCATCGCGGTCCGGCATATGCGGCACCGTCGGATGGGTAGGCCGCTGGTCCACACCGTCAGAGGTCCTTCATGTCCACCGCCGTCGTCCTGTGCACCCGCGACCTGCGCGTGCACGACAACCCCGGGCTCGCCGCCGCCTGCGCCGAGGCCGACCGCGTGGTGCCGCTGTTCGTCTTCGACGACGCGGTGCTGGCCGCGCGTGTCGCCGCGCCGAACAAGGTCGCGTTCCTGCTCGACAGCGTGCGCGACCTGGCGTCGAGCCTGCGGGACCTGGGGGGTGCGCTGTTCACGCGGCGGGGCGACGTGGTCGACGCGGTCGGTGGGGTGGTCGCCGACGTCGACGCCGACGTCGTGCACGTCGCCGACGACGTGACCGGGTACGCGGGTCGACGGCTCGAGGAGCTGCACGGTTCGTTGGACATCGAGGTGCTGACCCACCCCGGTGTCACCGTGGTCGCGCCGGGCGAGATCGTGTCGTCGTCGGGCGGTCACTACGAGCGCTTCACGCCGTACTGGCGGCGTTGGCGCGACGTCGAGCACCGCATGCCGGTGGATGTGCCGGACGGCGTGTCGTGCCCGTCGACCCTGCCGGTCGGCTCGATGCCCGCGCTCGGTGACCTGGTCGACGGCCCGCTGTCGCCGGACCTGCCCGACGGCGGCGAGACGGCGGGGCGCGCCCTGCTCGACGCGTGGCTGTCCGAGGGTGTCGCGACGTACGACGACGGGCACGACGACCTCGCCGGCGACTGCACGTCGCGGCTCTCTCCCTACCTGCACCTCGGCTGCGTGTCAGCCAGCGAGGTCGTCGCGCGCGCCCCCCGCCGCGGGACCGGTGTGGACGCCTTCGTCCGACAGGTCTGCTGGCGGGACTACCACCACCAGGTGCTGGCCGGCCGCCCCGCGTCCGCGTGGGAGGACCACAACGACCGGGGTGACGTCTGGCGCGATGACGACGAGGCGTTCGCTACGTGGCGGGAGGGCCGCACCGGCTACCCGATCGTCGACGCGGGAATGCGTCAGCTGCGGCGCGAGGGGTGGATGCACAACCGCGCACGTCTCATCGTCGCGTCGTTCCTCGTGCGTGACCTCTACGTCGACTGGCGCGCCGGAGCGCGGCACTTCCTGTCGCTGCTCGTCGACGGCGACATCGCGAACAACCAGATGAACTGGCAGTGGGTCGCGGGCACCGGTACCCATGCACGTCCCAACCGCGTGCTCAGCCCGCTGCGGCAGGCGGAGCGGTTCGACCCGCACGGCGACTACGTCCGACGGTACGTGGACGAGCTCGCGGGTATCACAGGCAGCGCGGTCCACCGGCCGTGGGAGTTCGATGACGAGGTCCGTGCGGACCTCGACTACCCCGACCCGATCGTCGACCACGCTGACGCGGTCGACCGCTTCCGGGCAGCGCGGGGACTGGACTGAGGCAGCACACCGGACACAGGAGCAGGTCGATGTCGGACACCCAACCGAGCACCAGGCCGGTCGAGGCGGCGTTCGCCGACGCTGCGCAGGCCGAGCGGGCCGTCGTGCAGTTGCAGGAGCACGGCATCCCGGCCGACCGCATCGACGTCGAGCACGGCGCGACGGCCGCCCCGGGGCGCACCGCGGCGGAGGACACCGAGACGATGAACCGCATGGCGGGCTCGTGGTGGGGCGGTGTGGTGCTGGGCGCGATCGCCGGCGGGCTGCTCGGCGCCCTCATCGGCGTCGTCGTGTCGGGCCCGGGGACCGGCGTGTTCTGGGGTCTGTCGTTCGGCGTCGGTGGCGCCGGTGCCGGACTGGGCGCGCTCTACGGCATGTTCAGCGGGTTCGTCGGGCGCAGCAGCCGCACCCGCCAGTTCGACGACGACCACCGGCCGGAGCTGAGCGACGCGGTGCGGCTGCTGGTCGCCGTCGAGCCGGACCAGCTCGACACCGTGCGCCGCATCGTGCGCGAGAAGGGCGGCACGTTGTCGTAGGCCCGTCGTGGGCGCCGCAACGGTCCTTTGACGAGCTTGGCTTGGTGGAGTGGCTCACGCCACGTCGCGCCCGTCTGAGAAGCTTGGCGCTGCTGTCGGGTCGCCGCGTCGATGGCGTCCTGGCCGCCTGCACGGCCACCAGCTCGCAGCGCCGTACCGCGCGTTACAGCGTCGCGACCAGGTCGACGGGCGTGTCGACGACCGTCGCCGGTCCGCGCGCGGTGAGCGCACTGTCGCCGAAGCCGCCGCTGCGTACCGCGATCATCTGCATGCCGACCCGCCGGGCCGCCGCCACGTCCCATGGGCTGTCACCGACGAGCACGGCGTGCGCGGGCTCGACCTCGATCTCCCGGCACGCCGCGACCAGCAGGTCGGCCGCGGGCTTGGCGTCGTCGACCGCGTCGGCGTCGGTCGCCGGCAGCTGCGGGTCACCGAGCGCGTCGAGGAGGGCCTCGCGGATGGCCGCCTGTGCCGACGTGGCGATCACCGTCGGCACGCCGCGCCGGTCGAGGTCCTCCAGCAACGCGGTGGCCCCGACCGTGGGACGCAACCGGTCGCGCTGCTCGAGGAACAGCTCCTCGTGCGCGTCGGTGATGGCGTCCAGGTCGTCGGGCGCGCCACTCAGCAGCCAGGTCACCAGCCGGCTGCCGCCGAGCCCGATGCCCCGGTGGATCCGGTCGAGTGGCACGTGGTGACCATGGTCGCTGAGCGCCCGGTCCCACGCCAGGACGTGATGGTAGACGGAGTCGACGAGCGTCCCGTCCAGATCGAGCACGACACCGAGCCGCACGGCAGGTCCTTTCGAGGTGGGCGACGTCCTTCGTCCTACCCCGTGCGCCGCCGCACCATCGCGCTCGCCGTGGCTGTCGATCAGCGTGCCAGGACCAGCTGCAGCGCCATCGCCCCGACGATTGCCACGAGCAGGACCGTGATCGCGATGGTGGTCGCCGGCCGCACCGTCAGAACCTCCCGGGTCGTGCGTGCCCACTCGATGCCGGTGTGCGGTCCACGATCGGCACGCCCACGCCGGTCTCGTCCAGCGCCAGCTCGTCGGCGAGGCGCTGAGCCCCGGGAGCACCCGGCTCGTCGGGAGCCGGGAGCTCGCCCCGCAGCCACCGCTCCGCGCGCTCGCGCTGACCGGAGAGGAACCGCACGAGGTCGTCGCGGTCGTCGGCGTACGGGCGGATGTCGAGCTCCAGGGTCACGGTGCCGCTGTAGCCGCTGCGCCCGACATGCGCGAGGAAGCGGTCGATCGGCAGCATGCCCGTGTCGAGTGGTGCGTGGCTGTCCTTGCCGTTGCCCAGGTTGTTCGACACGTGTAGGTGCACGACGCGGTCGCGCAGCGCATGCCACGCCTGGAACAGGTCGACGCCGGTGACCGCGAAGTGGCTCGTGTCGAACACGACGTGGCGGAACGCCGTCAGCTCGTCGGGCCGGACGACCGACGAGAACGGCAGGCCCCACAGCGGGTAGAGGTTCTCCATGCCGAAATGCAGGTGCCGGTCGGCGGCCTCGTCGGCGGCGTCGGTCCGGGCCCAGTCCGTGTGCGCACGTTCCCACCGCATCGGGGCGTGCGCGACGAGAATGCTCGCGCCGACCTCGTCGGCCAGCTCGAGCGACCGGCGCGACTTGTCGACGTAGTTCCCGCTGAGGACGTTGCGGAGGAACAGCATGTACGGGCCGTGCACCACGGGTACCGACAGGCCGGCCTCGCGTGCGAAGTTGCAGATCTTGTCGCTGTCCCGGGTCTCGGCGCTGTGCGAGAACAGGACCTCGACGCCGGTGAAGCCGGCCTCGGAGAACAGGTCCATGGTCCAGCCCAGCGGGCTGAACATGAATGGGCCGGTCGCGCCGAGCACCTGCGGAGCTGAGGTCATGCTGCCAGGCTAGCGAGCATGCCTGTCGCTTCGTGGCGGGTGGGCACAGCGGAGGAGGTCGAGCCAGCCGTGGTCACACGCCGGAGGGTCACTGTCTACACCCGGCGGGGCTGCCACCTGTGCGAGGACGCCATCGCGATCGTCCGGAGGGTCGCCACGGGCCGGGCGGACGTCGAGCTGGTCGACATCGACGGCGACCCGCACCTGTTCGAGCGCTACACGGTCCGCGTGCCGGTGATCGCGGTCGACGGCGTCGAGATCGCCGAGTACCAGATCGCCGCGGACCAGCTGGAGCACGCGCTGCGCTGACGGCTGGGTCGTGGTCAGGCGCACGCTGACCTGGTGTCCGCGATGCACGCGGTGCCAGCGAGTCGCCGGGCGAGAGCCTGACGCGCCAGCTGCTGCGCACTCTGGGCGTACCCGCGCCGCGGCAGCAGGACCGGATCCGGCTGCCATCCAGAGCCGTCGCCCGTGTCGACTTCCTGCTCGCCGGGCATGTCGTGGTGGTGGAGTTTCGATGTCCCGGACCCTCGACCGCACGGTCGTGACGCGAGCGGACACGCTCGTAGGTGTCCTCGTGAAACGACCGCGACGGTCGGGCGTGACACGCAAGGCTTTGAGGCGGTCGGCCCGCACGCCTACGCTGGTTGGGTCCGGCACCGAATCGTCCGAAGGCCGCACGTGGCCCCCCGTCAGATCCCCGAAGCGAGCGTCTCACGCCTGCCGGTGTATCTGCGTGCGCTGGTCGAGCTGGCCGAGCAGGGCGTGCACACCGTCTCGAGCGTGGCGCTCGCGGACGCCGCAGGTGTCAACTCGGCCAAGATCCGCAAGGACTTGTCCTACCTCGGCTCCTACGGCACGCGCGGCGTCGGCTACGACGTCGAGTACCTCATCCACCAGATCAGCCGGGAGCTGGGACTCGAACAGGACTGGCCGACGTGCATCGTCGGCATCGGCAACCTGGGCCGCGCGCTGGCCCAGTACGGCGGGTTCGGTCAGCGTGGGTTCAGGATCGCTGCGCTGTTCGACGCCGACGCCTCGAAGGTGGGCACGGGCCTCGGGGGGTTGGCCATCGCCCACATCGACGACATGGACCGGGTGATCAAGGAGCACGAGATCACCATCGCCATCATCGCCGTCCCGGCACGCAACGCACAGGACGTCGCCGATCGGCTCGTCGCCGCCGGCATCACCTCGATCCTGAACTTCGCGCCGTCCGTGATCCAGGTGCCCGACCACATCAGCCTGCGCAAGGTCGACCTGTCGATCGAGCTGCAGATCCTGTCGTTCTACGAACAGCGCAAGGTGGCGCAGGAGTCCGTGCTGCGCGGGACGACCCGCCGACGCCTCGAGGCGGTCGAGCGCGACAGCGGCGCGGACGCCTGACCCCAGGGGCGCCGCGATGACCGACGCGCAGGTCCCGGCCGCCGGCGTGCCCGTCCTGGTGTATCCAGCGCGGCTGCGGGTGCTCTGTGTCGGTGGCGGCGTCGTCGCCACCGGCAAGATCACGGATCTGCTCGACGGAGGTGCGCGGGTGCGGGTCATCGCTCCCGAGGTGACCGCCACGCTGCGGCAGGCGGCCGACGAGGGTCGGCTGCGGTGGCGGCGCGGACACTACCGCCCGGACGACATCAGTGACGCGAACCTCGTGCTCGCGGCGACCGGTTCGCCACAGGTCAACGCGGCGGTCGCGGCGGACGCGGACGCGGCGGGGCGTCTGTGCGTCCGCGTCGACGACGGACCCGCCGGCAGCGCCGCGATGATGGGATCGGTCAGGCGCGGACCGCTCGTGCTGGGCGTCGCGACCACCGGCGCGGCGCCCGCGCTGACCCGTCTGGTGCGCCGCGAGCTGGCGGACCGCTACGGTCCCGAGCACGGCGTGCTCGCAGAGCTGAGTGTCGAGCTGCGGAGTGACCCGCGGGTCGTCGCCGCGCTCGGCGATCTGGACGTCGAGACGCGCCGCGCGCGTTGGCGCGCCGTGTACCACCCGGATATCCTCGACCTCATTCGAGCCGGACGTCTCGATCAGGCAAAGGAAGCTGCGTTAGCGTGTCTGTTGTCGTCGTCGGACTGAATCACCGGCACGCCTCGCTTGAGCAGCTCGAGCGGCTGGCGGTGTCTGCGGACCAGGCCCCCAAAGCGCTGCTGTCGCTGACGCAGCGCACCCACATCGCCGAGGCGGTCGTGCTGTCGACGTGCAACCGCGTAGAGGTGTACGCGTTGGTCCACCGCTTCCACGGCGGCATCGCCGACGTGCGCGCCTTCCTGTGCGAGTGGGGCGGCATGGCGCCCGAGGACCTCGACGGCCTCACGTACGAGTACCACGACGAGCGTGCCGTCGCCCACCTGTTCTCGGTCGCCTGCGGCTTGGACTCCGTCGTCATCGGCGAGCGCCAGGTGGCCCGCCAGGTCAAGCACGCGCTGTTGGCCGCCCGCGCCGAGGACGCGTGTGGCTCGCGGCTGGGCGTGGTGTTCGAGCGCGCGCTGCGGGTCGCTCGACGGGTGCGCACCGGCACACGGCTCGAGCACGCCGCGTCGTCCATGCTCGACGCGGGCATCGAGGCGGCACTGACGCACCTCGACACACTCACGGGGCGCACCGTCCTGCTCGTCGGTGCCGGCAAGATCGGCGCGATGGCGGCCCGCGAGCTCGGTCCGCTGACGGGGCGGCTGCTCGTGACGAACCGGACCGCCGAGCGCGCCGAGCGGCTGGCGGTCCACGGTGCCACCCCGGTGCCCATGGACGACATCGAACGGGGCCTGGCCACCGCGGACCTCGTGATCAGCTCCACGGCGTCGCGGGGTGCGATCATCACACGCGACCTGCTCGAACGGGTCGTCACCCAGCGCGACGGGAGGCAGCTCGTGCTGGTCGACCTCGCGGTGCCGCGGGACGTCGCCGGTGACTGCCGGGACGTCGACGGCGTGGTGGTGCTCGACGTCGACGCCGTCTCGTCGACCGTGACGTCCGCCCCCGCCGTGACCGAGCTGGCGCGCGCGAAGACGATCGTGGCCGAGGAGGTCGCCGCGTTGACGGCCTGGCAGCAGGCGCGGCCGGTCGAGCCGACCATCGCGGCACTGCGGCGGCGGGCAGAGGAGGTCCGCGTCGAGGAGGTCGAGCGCCTCGCATCCCGGCTCGGCGGGCTCGACGAGCGGCAGCGCGCCGCCGTCGAGCAGCTGACCCGGGGCATCGTCAACACCCTCCTGCACGAGCCGACCGTCCGCCTGAAGACGGCGGCGGGCGACGACGCGGCGTGGCGTGCCGAGGTTGTGCGGGACCTGTTCGACCTCGACGATCTCGGCGACTGAGCGGTCTGCACGTGTTGCGCATCGCGACACGCCGCTCCGCGCTGGCGCGCGCCCAGGCGACGCAGGTCGGCCTGTCGCTCGGCGTGCCGTTCGAGCTCGTCCCCATGGCGACCACCGGGGACCTCCATCCGGACCGGGCGATCGAGGCGTTCGACACCAAGGGGATGTTCGTCGACGCCATCCGCGTCGCGGTCGCCGACGGCTCGTGCGAGCTCGCCGTGCACTCGGCCAAGGACCTGCCCGGCGATGCCGTCCCCGGGCTCACCATCGGGGCGTATCCCCGGCGGGAGGACCCGCGCGACGTCCTGATCACCGCCGAGGGCCACCTGCTGCGCTCGCTGCCGTCGGTGGCCACGGTCGGCACGTCCAGCGGGCGGCGCAGGCTGCAGCTGCTGCGCGTGCGGCCGGACCTGCAGGTGCTCGCGGTGCGCGGCAACGTCGACACGCGCCTGCGCAAGGTCGTCGACGGTGAGCTGGTCGCCGTGGTCGTTGCGCTGGCCGGGCTGCGCCGTCTCTACACCGACCCGTCGGAGGGTGGCGTCGGGCCGCTCGGGCTGCCGCTGAAGGCCGTGACGCTCGAGCCGGGGGAGTGCCTTCCCGCCCCCGCGCAGGGCGCGCTCGCCGTCGAGTGCCGAGCCGACGACGCGGACACGCTCGCCGTGCTGGCCAACGTCGACGATCCCGGGACACGCGTGGCCGTCCGGACGGAGCGGACGTTCCAGCGCGCGCTCGGTGGCGGCTGCCTGACGCCGATCGGCGCGCTGGCGACCGTGCACGGCAACGGCCTCGAGCTGGCGGGGATGCTCGCTGACCCGGTGCGCCGACGGGTGCTGCGCCAGACCGCGACGGGCACCACGTCCGCCCCGGAGGCCGTGGCCCGCGCACTTGCCGACCGGATCCGCGAGCTGGGCGGCGAGGAGATGCTGCGCAACATCGACACGCAGGTCCGGGCCGGCCATGGACGATGAGCAGCTCGGCCTTGCCGGGCCGTCCGCGCGGCCCGGCACGGTCCATCTGGTCGGTGCCGGACCGGGCGACCCCGGCCTGCTGAGCCTGCGCGCGGCACACCTGCTGCGCACCGCGACCGTCGTGGCGTACGACCGCCTGGCGCCGACCGCGGCGCTCGCGCTGTGTCCCGCCGAGGCTCGCCTGACCTACGTCGGCAAGCAGCCTGACGGGCACGCGCTGTCGCAGGACGAGATCAACGCGCTGCTGGTACGTGAGGCGCGAGCGGGCGAGGCGGTCGTCCGGCTCAAGGGCGGTGACCCGTTCGTGCTCGGCCGTGGCTCCGAGGAGGCGCAGGCCTGCCGGGACGCGGACGTGCCGTTCGAGGTCGTGCCGGGCGTCACCTCGGCCATCGCCGGTCCCGCCTACGCGGGGGTGCCGGTGACCCATCGCGGGCTGGCGCCGGCGTTCGCGGTCGTCACCGGCCACGAGGACCCGACCAAGGACACCACCCAGGTCGACTACGACGCGCTCGCCCGGTTCCCGGGGACGCTCGTGCTGCTCATGGGAGTCGGACGGCTCGGCGGGATCGCCGCCGCGCTGCAGGCCGCGGGTCGTGGGGCTTCGACACCGGTTGCCGTGGTCCAGTGGGCGTCGACGCCCCGTCAGCGCACCGTCGTCGCTACGCTCGACACGGTCGAGCGACGCGTCGCGGAGGCCGGCGTGTCGTCGCCCGCCATCATCGTCGTCGGCGACGTCGCCGCCCTGCACCACCAGCTCGCCTGGTTCGAGGGCGCCGGGCACGACTGGGTCACCGAGCGGCGGCCGCTGCACGGCCGGCGGGTGCTCGTGCCGCGCACGCGCCAGCAGGCCAGCGAGCTGTCATCGCGGTTGCGGGCGCTCGGGGCCGAGCCGGTCGAGGCGCCGACGATCGCCATCGAGCCCACCCGCGAACCCGACGCGTTGCGCAAGCGGGTCGCCGAGATCGCCGACGGCGCGTTCGACTGGGTCGCGCTGACCAGCGTCAACGGCGTGGCGGCGCTGTGGGAGCACATCACCGCGCTCGGGGCCGACGCCCGCCTGTTGGCGCGGACCCGCGTGGCGGCCGTAGGATCGGGCACCGCCGGTGCGCTGCGCCGCCATGGCATCATCGCCGACGTCGTGCCGGACCGCTTCACCACCCGCGGCCTGGCAGGCGCGCTGGTCGCCGCCGGGCCACCGCAGCGGGTCCTGCTGCCGCGTGCCGACATCGCGACGCCGATGCTGGCCGACCTGCTCCGGCGGGCGGACTGGGACGTAATCGAGGTCGAGTCGTACCGGACGGTGCGGGCCACCGCGCTGGACCCCGATGTGCACCGGGACCTGCGCGGGGGCGGGATCGACGTCGTGGCGTTCGCATCGTCGTCGACGGTGCGCAACCTCGTCGACCTGCTCGGCGGTCCACTGGACGGTGCCGTCCGCGTCGCCGCGATCGGCCCCGTGACCGCCGACACCTGCCGCGAGCTCGGCCTCCGCGTTGACGCGGAGGCGGACCCGCACGACCTCGACGGCCTCGTGGCGGCCGTCGTCGAGGCCGCGCGGTAGGAGAGGTGTCATAGGGCGGGCCGTCGGCGGGGATGACACGGCACACGTCCTCTGGGGGACACCCAATGCGCAGTCTGTTCGCAGCGCCGCTGTTGCTCTGCCGCGCCTTCCTCGCCGCGTATGGCGACTGCGGCGAGGACGGCGGCAGCGACGGCCAGGAACAGGAGCAGGACGGCTGACACGGAGGTCAGCGGGACGGGACCGTCGGTGACCGGTAGGCTCTGCGACGATGCAGCCGCCGCCGTTCCCGACGTCCCGTCCCCGCCGACTGCGGCGCACCCCCGCGGTGCGCGCGCTGGTGCGTGAGACGACGCTGACGCCCGACCGCCTCGTTGCCCCGCTGTTCGTCAAGGAGGGCATCGACGAGCCGCAGCCGGTGCGGTCGATGCCAGGCGTCACGCAGCACACCGTCGCCAGCCTGCGCGACGAGGCGAAGGACCTGCGCGCGGCGGGGGTGACCGCCGTGCTGCTCTTCGGTGTGCCAGCCGCCAAGGACCCGGAGGGTTCCGAGGCCTGGAACGACGACGGGGTGCTGCAGCAGGCTCTACGCGCGCTGCGTGACGACCACGGCGACGGCATCGTCCTGCTGGTCGACACGTGCCTCGACGAGTACACCTCGCACGGCCACTGCGGGCCGCTGCGCGCTGACGGCACGGTGGACAACGACGCAGCGAACGCCGCCTACGCCCGGGCCGCCGTCAGCCAGGCGGCAGCCGGTGCCGACATGGTCGCGCCGTCCGGGATGATGGACGGGCAGGTCGCGGTGATCCGCGCCGCGCTCGATGACGCCGGGCACGCCGAGACGACCGGCATCATGGCCTACTGCAGCAAGTACGCGAGCGCGCTGTACGGTCCCTTCCGCGATGCGGCCGAGTGCGCGCCGCAGTTCGGCGACCGCACCACGTACCAGCTCGATCCGGCCAACGGTGACGAGGGCGTCCGCGAGGCGTTGGTCGACGCCGCAGAGGGCGCCGATGTGCTGATGGTCAAGCCCGCGGTCGCCTACCTGGACCTGGTGTGGCGCGTGAAGGAGGCCACCCGGATGCCGCTTGCCGCGTACCACGTGTCGGGCGAGTACGCGATGGTCCACGCGGCCGCCGAGCGCGGCTGGCTCGACGGCGACCGCGCGATGGCCGAGGTGCTCACGTCGATCGCCCGCGCCGGCGCGGACCAGGTCATCACCTACGCCGCCGCGTGGATGGCCCGCCGCCTCTCCAGTGGCTGACACCACCTTGCGTTTCCGGTACGAAGCACGGTGGTCGTCGTTCGGTGCGGGGGGCGTGCGTGCCGGCTGCCGGCGTGTGGTCGGGAGGCCATGTGACCACCGGTGACCGCCGCGCGGTGGTCGACGCCCACGTGGCCGCCTTCAACGCCGCCGACCTCGTGGCGGTGATGGACGGGTTCGCCGACGACGCGGTGCTGTCGGTCGGCGACCAGACGGTGATCGGTGCCCGTGCGATCCGCACGTTGTTCGCCGACAGCTTCGCCTCACCCGTCACGGCGGAGCTGACGCTCCACCGGGCCGTCGTCGAGGGCGACACGATCGCCTGCGAGCTGACCGAGCAGCTCACCGTCGAGGGCACGAGCCACACGATCGACGTCGCCGCCTTCTACACGGTGCGTGACGGCCGGCTGGTCCGCGTCCGCATCTACCGGGACCTCGGACCCGCGTGACCCTTCGCGATGGCCGCCGGACGCGGCACGCCGTCCCGCGGATCCCGAACGCCCGCGCCGCCGGCGGCTCAGGCCTCGACGGCGGCCACCGACGTTCGTGCCACGCGTCGGCCAGCGGTCGACCACGACCATGCCGGCCGTCGTTCAAGTCATCGAGATCCGCTCCCGTTCGCGGCGTCCGGCCGAGGGCGCCCGCCGAGACAGATCGACCAGTGCGCGCCGGAGCATGGCGCGGACGACAACCGGGTGGACGAGGCGGGCGATACCGAGGTACGGGCGGCCGCCGCGGTTGTTCACACGGGCGACGGTCGAGACGGTCATCGAGCCGTCGGCGATCAGGATCGACGCCCGGAAGTCGAGGTGACGATCGTCGGTGCCCAGCAGCACCTCGTCGGCGGTCTCGGCGACGGGGTCGAAGGCCGACACGCAACCCCGATCGATGCCGATCAGCCCGACGAAGGTGTTGCGCACCAGCATCGCCGCGTCGATCCACATCGGCACGGTCCCGGAACACCGCGGTCCGCCAGACCTCCGGGTCGCGGCTGACATGCGCAGGCAGTCCGGACAAGATGCGCGTCGGCGACGTCGCAGTGGTCGAACGCGTGCCGCGCGAGTGACCCATCGGCGGGATGGCGACCGACCGCGTGGATCTGCCAGCCGGACCGCGCGGAGCAGGCGGACCAGCGGCGACCAACGCGTGGGCCCGTCGATCCGACCGGTGGCCGCAAGCTCGACGTTGTCGAGGGCGTCCTCGATCAGCGCGTCATGCAGCGGACGGGCGATGGTCGGCCACAGCGCGCGCAACACGCCGGCCAGGCGACCATGCATCTCGTGCGTCACGACACACGCCGTGTCGTCAATCGCGTCGACCCGCAGCTCGTGCCAGCCGTCGAGGCCGGCGTCCTCGGCGAATCGGAAGCGCACGCGTCGTCGGGGTTCGTAGGTGATCACCGTGTAGCGGATCCGGCCGGGGCCGCCGGTTGTCGCGCGACGACTGCACGTGCGGCGTTGCAGGCGATCGCAGCGGGAGGCATGCGATCGGTCGCCATCGAGCGGCTCACGGGCGAGCTCGGTACGACCAAGGGCAGCTTCTACTGGCACTTCCGCGAGCGCGCCGAGCTCGTCGATGCGGCGCTGACGCTGTTGGAGCGCGAACACACCGCGGCGGTCATCGAGGCGCTGGATCGCGAACCGGACGCCGCGACACGCCTGCGTACGCTGTTCACCCTGATCGTCACGGCCGCACGGGAGGACCGCGTCGAGCTGCCGTTGCTGGCCCACGCCGCGGACCCGACGGTCCGGTCGGTGCTCGAGCGGGTGACCCCGCGGCGCATCGACTACGTGACCGAGGCGTTCGAGCAGATCGGCTTCCCGCACGCCGCCGCGCGCTGCTCGCGTACACGGCCTACCTGGGCCACCTCCAGCTGCTCCACACCACCGACGAGTTGCCGGCACCGCCCTCCGATCTGTGGCGCGCGCACCTCGACGAGGCACTCGACGCATTGCTGCTCGACGCACGATGATGCGTGCTGCGCCGGCCGCCGTGCGGGGGCTAGGCTCGGCGGTGCTCAGCGACGACCGGAGCCTTTCGACCATGCGGTACCGCAAGCTCACGCCCGAGATCGAAGTCAGCGAGGTCGGCTTCGGCAACTGGACGGTGACCACCGGGTGGTGGGGCCACTACACCGAGGCGGAGGCTGTCGACCTGCACCGCGCGGCCTTCGACGCCGGCATCACCTTCTTCGACACCGCCGACGCCTACGCCGAGGGCGATGCCGAGCGCGTGTTGGGCAGGGCGCTCGGCGACGTGCGCGATCAGGTCGTGATCGCCACCAAGTTCGGCTACGACATCTCCGACGCGGCGACCGCCAACCGCCGCGGACAGCAGGAGCGGGCGAAGGACTTCTCGCTCGACACGGTGCGCGCGGCGCTCGACGACAGCCTGCGCAGGCTGGGCCTCGACCACATCGACCTGTGGCAGCTGCACAACCCACGCATGGGCCACATCGACGACGACGCGCTGTTCGCGTTCCTCGACGAGGCTCGCGAGGCCGGCAAGATCCGCGCGTTCGGCGTCGCGCTCGGCCCGAAGATCGGCTGGCTCGAGGAGGGCGTCCACGCCATGCGTACCCGGCGGGTGCCGGCGATGCAGATGATCTACAACGTGCTCGAGCAGTCCCCGGGCCGTGAGCTGCTCGACGTCGCCGCCGAGACGGGCACGAAGATGGTCGTGCGGGTCCCCCACTCGAGTGGGATGCTCGAGGGCAACCTGACCGAGGACACGGTGTTCCCAAAGACGGACCACCGCCGGCATCGGCCGCGCAGCTGGCTCGTCGAGGGCGTGCAGAAGGTGGCGACGCTCGACTTCCTGACCGGGCCGGACCGGACCCTGGGCCAGGCCGCGCTGCGCTGGGTGCTCGCTGACGCCCACGTCGCGAGCACGCTGCCCAACATCTACGGACGGGAGCAGATCACGGAGTTCGCGCGTGCAGCGGACACGCCGGACCTGACCACTGACGAGCTCGCCCGCGTGGCGGAGCTGTACGCCGGCAACTTCGGGGTCGTACCGCTCGCCGACCAGGCGACGAAGGTGAACGCCTGACGCGCCCGCAGCGGCGTCCGACCAACGATCTGGGGACGCGCCCCAACGCCGAGCCGTCGAAACGTCCCCACAGCGCGAGCGCGCAGGCGGACTGGGGACGCGCCCCAACGCCGAGCCGTCGAAACGTCCCCACAGCGCGAGCGCGCAGGCGGACTGAGGACGCGCCCCAACGCCGAGCCGTCGAAACGTCCCCAGCAGCAGCGAGGCAGTCACGAGCGGGGAGGAGCACCGGACATGGCCAGCACCGAGTCAGCGCAGCGGTCAGCTCAGCTGTACGCGCGGGCGCAGCGCGTGATCCCAGGCGGTGTCAACTCGCCGGTCCGCGCGTTCCGGGGCGTGGGCGGGACGCCCCGCTTCATCGCGCGCGGTGACGGCGCCCACCTGCACGACGTCGACGGTCGCCGCTACATCGACTACGTCAACAGCTGGGGCCCGCTGATCCTGGGGCACGGCCGCCGTGAGGTGGTCGAGGCGGCCCGTGACGCGCTGGAGCGCGGGTCGAGCTTCGGAGCGCCGACCGAAGCCGAGGTCGCGCTGGCGGAGGAGATCGTCGAGCGGGTCCCGGGCGTCGATCAGGTGCGGTGCGTGTCGAGCGGCACCGAGGCGACCATGAGCGCCATCCGGTTGGCCCGCGGCGCGACCGGCCGTCCGAAGCTCGTCAAGTTCGCCGGTCACTACCACGGCCACAGCGACGCGCTGCTCGTCGTGGCAGGCAGCGGCGTGGCGACGTTCGGCCTGCCCGACTCGCCGGGTGTGACGCGGGGCGCGGCGGCCGACACGATCGTCGTGCCGTGGAACGACGTCGACGCGGTGGACGCGGTCTTCGCCGAGTTCGGGGACCGGGTCGCGGCCGTCATCTGCGAGCCGGTCGCGGCGAACATGGGGGTCGTGCCGCCGGAGCCCGGCTTCCTTCAGCACCTGCGCGATCTGACGCGCACCCACGGCGCCCTACTGCTGTTCGACGAGGTGATGACCGGCTTCCGGCTCGCCCGCGGCGGCGCCTGCGAGGTGTTCGGCATCACGCCCGACCTCGTCGCGCTCGGCAAGGTCGTTGGCGGTGGCTTCCCGCTCGCGGCGTTCGGTGGGCGGGCCGATGTCATGGCCCAGCTCGCGCCGGTCGGTCCAATCTACCAGGCGGGCACGCTGTCGGGCAACCCGGTGGCCGTCGCCGCCGGCCTGGCACAGCTGCGCCTGCTCGACGCCGACGTCTACGCGGGGCTCGACCGGCGGGCCGACCGCATGCTCGACGGCCTGGCGAAGGCCCTCGCCGAGCGCGGCGTGCCCGCGCAGATCCAGCGGGTGCGGTCGCTGGCAGGGCTGTTCTTCGCCGATGCGCCGGTCCGGGACTTCGACCAGGCGCGGGCTGCTGACCACGACCGGTACGCCCGATTCTTCCACGGCATGCTCGACCGTGGGATCTACCTGCCGCCGTCGGGCTACGAGGCGTTCTTCTTCAGCGTCGCCCAGACCGACGACGACCTCGACGCGACGGTCGCCGCGGCCGCCGAGGTCGCGACGACGCTGTAGCGGTCGAGGCCGACGCGGAGACGGTGCCCGTCCTACCTTCGATGTGCCGTTCGTCCGTAGGCTGGCTACGGTGCCGGATACGAACGACGAGGGGATCGAGAACCATGGCACGCAGACGCCGTCGCCGCCGTGGCGGCCACCGCACCAGACTGCATCGTCCAGGGGCGGCCGATGCCGCCGACGACCTCGGGCCCCCACCTCTGGACCACGTGCGGGCGGCGCTTGACGAGCCGCACCCCCTGACGCTGCTCGCGGTCGCCAGCAGCATGCTCCACGTGCTGGAGCCGGCGCGGCCGGCTCCGGTGCCCATCGCGGACGACGAGGACGCCCGCGATCTGCCCTCGGTGCCGGAACTGGCAGCGTCGTTCATCCAGATCGACACCGTAGAGACGACGGCGCTGTTGGGCGTGTTCGCCGAGCTGATCGACGACGACGTCCTCGCCAGGCGGATGCGCCGCGCCGTCGCCGGGCGTACGCACCGCATGCCCTCGTGGCTGACCGGCCTGACGCCGATCGAGGTGCACACCGCCGTCGCGCTGTCGCACGTGCTCGGCGATGGCGACAACGTCATGCTCGGCGTCCGCACGGCCGTCGGCGACGAGCTCACGGTCGCTGTCTACATCGACCACAACCTCGGGACGGTCGTCAAGGACGCGTTCGTGATCGGCGAGTCGCTGGAGGCCGTGGTCGAGGAGTTCGCCGCCGCCGCCGACGACCCCGACGTCGCGTCGCACGAGCTGGGTCCGGCCGACGCACGCGCCAGGATCGACGCGGCGATGGAGCTCGCGGCGATCACCTGGCCGCCGTTGGAGACCGACACCTGGCCTGCGTGCAGACCGCTGGTCCGGTGGGTGCTGCGGCACCTTCCGCCCGGCGGACAGGGCTACGTCCGACCGGAGTGGAGCGACCACGACCGCGCGGAGCTCACCGAGCGGTTCTTCGCCTCGCGCTTCGGTCGTGTCGAGGACGATGCCGACGGCCGCAGCCTGTTCGAGTCGCTGCTGTGGTTCGGCTGTGACTACGGGCCCGGTGATCCGCTGCGGTGGAGTCCCGTGGCGGTCGAGATCCTGCTGACCGACTGGCTGCCGCGCAAGGTCGTGGCCGACGTCGCGTTCCTGTCCCGCGCGCCTGACCTGCTGCGCGCGTTCGTCCGGTTCAGCCACGAGGAGCGTGGCATCCGCGACGAGCTGACCGCCGAGACGTTGGCGGCCATCGACGACCTGGAGGACGGGTACCAGGAGGTCATCCGCTCACTGCGACCGCAGGGACCGGCGGCACTGATGGCGGCGATGGGCGTGCCCGTCGGCGACGGCCCGTTCGGCACCGACATCGCACCATGGTGGGCCGACGCCAGCTACGAGGAGCTGGCGTTCGATTCACTGGCCCGCGCCGTCGGCGGTCGCGCGCAGCTCGAGGTCCTCGACCGCGCGGCACTGCCCGACGAAGCCTTCGCGTGGGACGTGGTCTCCGACGACGTCATCGACCGGGTTCGCGACGTGCTGACGCTGACCGACCAGTGCTGCGACGAGCTGCTCGACGTCGAGTACCGCACGGCATGCCGGCGCCTGCTCGCCGACGTCGCCGCAGCCGACCCGCAGATCTTCCGTCGTCGGGGCCGCGCCGAGACCGCGGCGGCCGCGATCGCCTGGATCGTCGGGAAGGCCAACCGGCTGTTCGACACCCACCGGACAAATGTCGCCGTCGCCGACGTCGTGGGCTGGTTCGGGGTGTCGGGCAGTCCGTCGCAGCGCGCCGCCACGATGCTCACGGCCCTGGGAGTCGACGACGCCAGCGCGTACAGCATGGATCTCGGTACGCCCCGCTACCTGGTGTCCGAGCGTCGCCGGGATCTGAGCCAGCGTCGCGACGCCCTGCAGACGGCACGGTCCCGGACGACGAGCACCGCACCCGACGACGATGATCCACGTGCTGTGCTGTCCGACGCCGTGCACGGTGGGGAGCTGGCCGATCTGCTCGCAGAGCGACGGACGACCGGGGCGACGGCGGCCACGAGCGAGCCGGTGGGCGGCGACCTGACCTCGCTCGACGCGTCGCACCCGGACCCTGCTCCCAACCGGACCACGGACGTCGCGACCGCCGTCGGCTGGTTCCCACCGGACCAGTTCACCGTCGCCCGCGAGCGCTGGCCCGAGCTCGCGCAGCGCTGGGCCAGCGACGACCACACCGCGTACGCCCGCGGCATCCAGGGGCATTTGCTCGACCTCTCCCGCGCGGCGGGCCGCAACCCGCAGGTCGTGCCGCTGGTGGTCGACGAGCTCGACGCGTACGCCGAGGAGCACGGAACCGACCCGGGCGCTCCGGAGACGCGGGCCGCGTTCGCAGCCGACGCCGCACGTGGCGGACGTGGCGTGGCGTGGCCACCGCGGCGCAATGCACCGTGCTGGTGCGGCAGTGGGCGCAAGTACAAGAAGTGTTGCGACACGGTGCCGGCCGACCCGGCCCAACGTCGGACGGTGGGCACGTACGAGTTCGACGTCAGGCTCGCCGGCGTGTCGCCATCCGTGTGGCGCCGGTTCCGTCTGGACGCCAGCGGGACGTTCGCCGATCTGCACCACGCGATCCAGGACGCCTGCGGCTGGGAGGACGCGCACCTGTTCAGGTTCACCACCCCGGACGGCGCAGCGATCGCAGGATCGGCGTTCGATGGTGGGTTCGGAGACGTGGAGCCCGCCGCCCACACCGTGCCGCTGGGACACCACTTCGCCGCGCAGGACCGCTGCATCTACGAGTACGACCTCGGCGACAGCTGGATCCACGACGTCACCGTCGTCGACCGCACCGCCGCACCGGCGACGTTCGCGCGCCAGCTGGTCGACGGCGGCCGCGCGTTCCCGCCCGAGGACTGCGGTGGTCTGCCCGGCTACGAGCAGTGCGTCGCACTGGCGACCGGTCGGGACGACCTCGGTGGGCGGTTCGGACCGCACGGCCCCGGCGACCTGCGCGAGTGGCTCGGCGAGTGGGATCCCGAGGCGTTCGACCGCGAGCAGATCGCCCGCTGGTTCGACCAGCGGAGGTGACGCGGCATGGGCCAGGGGGTGCACGGTGATCGAGCCGGAGGTACGGATCCGGTGCGGGCGGACCCGCACGTCACCCACGTCAACGTCGCCACGCCGCGGCCCAAGATGGTCGGCAACCGGGTGGTCGGGACCGCTATCGACAAGCACCCGGTGGACGGGCGGGTCGAGGTCGGCATGGAGGGCTTGGTCACGGACCAGGTCGGTGACGCGAGGCACCACGGCGGCAACGAGCAGGCGTTGTACGCCTTCGCCGGCGAGGACTACGACCACTGGGAGCACGAGCTGGGCCGTGAGTTGCGCCCGGGTCTGTTCGGCGAGAACCTGACGACCCGGGGCATCGACGTCAACGCTGTGCTGATCGGCGAACGCGGGCGCATCGGGACCGTGAGGGTGGAGGTGAGTGGACCCCGGATCCCGTGCGCGACGTTCGCTGTGTCAGGTGGGGGAGAAGGGCTGGCCCCGGAGGTTCGGCGCCCTCGATCGCACCGGCGCCTACCTGCGCGTGCTGGAGGTCGGCGCGATCGCAGCAGGCGACCGGATCGAGGTCGTCGACCGTCCGGACCACGACGTCACCGTGTCTGACGCCCATCGCATCCACCGCCGCGCCCGGGACGAGGCCGCGCGGCTGGTCGGCCTGCCCGGCCTGGCGACGTCGATGGCCGACTGGGCCCGGGCAGTGGGCGAACGGTGCGGGGGTGACGCGGCGGGGCGGGGGGACAGCGGGCGCTCCGCGCTGAGATCGTCGCAGACCGGTCAGGCGGCGTCGGTGAGGAGGTCCATCAGCTGGGCGGCGTTGCGCACGCCGTAGTCCTGGTAGCAGTTGTTGAAGATCGCGTGCGTCTCCGACGCGCCGTCGGCCAGCTCGGCGACCTGTGGTGCCCACTGCCGCAGCTCGTCCTCGGAGTACAGGTAGCGGAAGCGCTCGGCCGGGGAGATGCCCGACGCCTCCCACGTTTCGCTGTTGCGCCCGTGGAACCGCATGACCGCGAGGTCGGCCGTCACAGCGAGCACCGGCGGCACCGACGAGTCGAAGCCCTGCGGCTCGTCGACGCAGACGTAGGCGAGCCCCCGGTTCTCCAGCTGGCGCAGGGTCTTGGGGCCGCTCTCGCCGGAGAACCAGCTGGCGTGACGGAACTCCACGGCGACGTCGTAGTCGGGCAGCCGGTCGGCCAGCGAGTCCAGGTACCTGCGGTTGTCACGTCGGTTCGTGAACCACTTCGGGAACTGCAGGAACACCCCACCGAGCTTGCCGGCCGAGTGTAGGGGCAGCAGGGCCTCGGCGAACTTCGCGAAGGCCAGGTCGACGGCCTGCTCGGGGAGGTGGGACAGGTAGGCCGAGCCGCCGCGGGACCGCTCCTCCGGGAGGTGGGCGAGCACCTCGTCCCATACCGCGTCACGCCGAGCGGGGTGGTGCGTCAGCAGCGCGAACGCCTTGACGTCCATGCGGAAGTCCACGGGGGTGCGCTCGGTCCACAGGCCGACCAGCTCCCGGGACGGCGGGTAGTAGTAGGTCGCGTCGACCTCCACCACGTTGAACTGCGACGCGTAGTACTTCAGGCGATCCTCCGCCGACATCGACTTGTCGGGGTACCAGTCGCTGTCGCGGATGAGGGTGCGGTCCGTCCACGACGCGGTGCCGACCCGGATGTCCATGGGGCACTCCTCTCGCGAGCGGCGTCCGGCGGGTCCGTCCGCCCTCAGCATTCCCGACTCAGGATCGCATCGCGCGGTAGCCGGCCATGATCGCCTCGACCGAGCGGTCCACGTCGCTGGTGTCGGTCTGCCAGTTCGAGACCGAGATGCGCAGGAGCCGTCGGCCGCGCCACGTCGTCCCGCCCATCCAGCAGGTGCCCTCGCGCTGGACCGCGGCGGCGACGGCGTGCGCGTCGACGTCGTCGAAGCCGACCAGCACCTGGTTGAGCACGACGTCGTTGTGGATGGTGATGCCCGGCTCGGCGGCGAGCCGCTCGGCGAACCGCGATGCCATGGCGCAGCAGCGGTCGACCGTGGTCACCACCCCGGTGCGACCCAGAGAGCGCAGGGCTGCCCAGACCGCGAAGCCCCGCGCCCGGCGCGAGGCCTCGGGCGTCCACTGCATCGCGTCGCGAGCCTCGTCGTCGAACGCCAGGTAGGACGCCTGCGCCGGATCGGTGCCGGTCGCCGCCGTGTGGCTGGCCGGGTGCGCGGTGAACACCATCCCCGAGTCGTACGGCACGTTCAGCCACTTGTGCGCGTCGACGGCCCACGAGTCGGCGCGGTCGATGCCGGCGATGTGGCGGCGCAGCCGTGGCGAGCACGCGGCCCACAGCCCGAAGGCGCCGTCGACGTGGACCCACGCACCGTGCCCGTGGGCGACGTCGCAGATGGCACCCACAGGGTCGAGTGCGCCGGTGTTGACGTTGCCGGCCTGTGCGCAGACGATCACCGGTCCCTCGATGCCGTCCAGCACGTCCGCGAGCGCGCCGGAGCGCATCGCACCGTTGTCGTCGACGTCGACGGGCACCGGCCGCCCACCCAGCCCCACGAACCGCATGCCGCGGTCCACGGTCGAATGCCGCTCCGCACCCGCGACGACGGTCACCGGGGGTCCGCCGGCCAGCCCGTCGCGCTCGACGTCCCGGCCCACTGCCGCGAGCAGGTGGTGGCGCGCGACGGCCAGCGCCGTCGTGTTCGCCATCTGCCCGCCGGTCACGAGCCCGAGCGACGCGTCCGCCGGCAGGCCCAGCAGCTCCACCAGCCAGGTCCGCACGACCTCTTCGGCCGTGGCCGCCAGGGGTCCGCCGACATGCATCGCAGCGTTCTGGTCCCAGACGGCCGCCAGCATGTCGGCCGCCATCGCCGCCGGCAGCGCGCCGCCGGTGACGAAGCCGAAGTAGCGGGCGGACGTGGTCGCGGTCATCGTGGCGTCGGCGTCGCGCGCGAGGGTGTCGACGACCGCGACGGGGTCGGCCCCTTCGTCCGGCAGGGGGCCGTTGAGCGCGGCCCGGAGCTGCTCGCTCGCGGCGGTCGCCCGCACCGGACGCGCGTCGAGGCCGTGCAGGTAGCGCGCGGCATGGGTGTGCACCGCGTCGAGCAGCCGGGTGGTCGTGTCGGGGTCGGGTCGTGGCATCCCGGATCCTGTGCTCGGGAGATCGTGGCCGGATGCTAGGGGCTGCCTCCGGTCCCGGCCGGCATTCGGGCGCATCTGCATCCCGGCTCGCGTCGTTGCGGCTCGCGCCGACACAAGCCCGGTGTTCGTCGCTCACGCACCCTTCGAGCCGGGCGCAGCTGCCCTGGTCGCCGTGCGGAGGCTCCCTGGGCCGTTGGGACTCGAGCGTCGGCCGGACGACCAAGCGCACGACCGGGCCACGAGACAGACCTAGCCAGGACGGCGGGGAGACGGCTCGATCGACGGTCCTGCTGACGGTCCGCGGCGGCATGCGATGCTGGCAGCACGATGTCCCGGACCGAGACGCCGACCGAACCCGTGGCCGTGGAGCGTGCACGGTCAGCTCGCCCGACCCTGCGGCTCGTCGCGGTCGTCGGCCTGCTGGTCGTCCTGGGCATCGCTGGCGTCGCCATGCTGCGCCCTGACCCCCCGGCACCGGCCGCCGGCGGTGTGACCGCCGACACGCCACGGCTGGGTGCGCCCGACCGCGCGGTCGGACGGCCCATACCCGATGTGACGCTGCCGCCCCTGGCCGGCCTCGGGCCGTCGGGTGGCCTGGCGCTGCCGCCCGGCGACGGTGAGCCGATGGTCATCAACTTCTGGGCCAGCTGGTGCCAGCCGTGCGTCGACGAGATGCCGATGCTTCAGCGGGTCGCCGACGACCTGGATCTCACCATCGTAGGCGTGGACTACATCGATCAGGCCGACAAGGCCGTCGCGCTGGCGGAGCGGCTCGGGATCCGCTACCCGCTCGTGCGTGACGACGAGGGCACCTTCGGGCAGGCGGTCGGGCTGGCCGGCACGCCTACGACACTGCTCGTGGACGGCGATGGGGTCGTGCGCCGCCGGTTGACCGGCGAGCTCACGGAGCAGCAGCTGCGGGACGCCATCGCGGCCGATCTCGGGTGAGCGCCCGCGCGCTGGAGGTTGGCGTCGGTGAGGGGTGATCGGTACAGTTGCCCTGCGCCGGCGGCGCTCCCCGGATCGGTGGATCGCCGGACCCGCAGCTGACGAAAGGGCGCTCGAGGATGAACGTGATGGGGGACTTCTTCGCCACGCTGCCCGCCGCGCTGAGAGCGCTGTGGGACTTCGGCGACGGGTTCGTCGGCGTCGTCCTGATGGTCGCCAGCATCGGCATGATCGTGGTCTTCTCGGGGCTCGCGTACCAGCTGCGTGAGCGCCTGGGCTGGCTGTCGGCCCTGTTCGGCTCCATGGCCGTCCTGCTCGGACTGTGGTGGGCCCTGGGCATCATCCCGTCGGCCTGGATCTACTTCGCCGACTCGCAGAGTGAACTGTTGGCGGACAGCATCGTCCCGAGCGCGATCGTCATCGGTCAGCTCGAGGTCGCGTCGAACTTCTACAACGTGTTCCGCGACTCGATCGTCATGGCCGAGGCCACGGTCGTGCTGCTCGTGGGCGCGTGGTTGATCTTTGCAGTCCAGAAGCGGTTCCCGGGCGGGCTGGCCGAGGGTGAGGGGCGCGGCCCGACCACCGGCGGATACAAGTAGAGGGGCGGAGCATCCGATGGGCCTGACCGACAAGGGACTCCACCCGACGATCTTCGATGACTACCGCATCGAGACCGTCGACCCAGGATGGCTGCAGGAGCGAGTCAAGCCGAAGCGCCACATCGGGCTGACGGCGGAGCTGTGCATCCTGTGTCGCGCATGCGAGGACGTGTGCCCGTGGGAGTGCATCTGGATGCTGGCGCCGAACATCGTCACCGATGCCGAGTCCGAAGAGGTCATGACGCTCGCGAACACCGCCACGGCGGTGTTCGTCATCGATGACAACGAGTGCACCCGCTGTGCGATCTGCGTCGAGCGCTGTCCTTCGGACGCGCTCTGGCTGGGCCGCACGAGCGCCTGACGACAACTCTGGGGGGCCTGGTTCCGCAGACGACTGGCGGACCGGCTCCGCCGGACAGAAACTGAAGAGGGTGACACGGCTCCGCTGACGTGTCGCATCGAGACAGAACAGGACCAACCGCGTGGCGAACATCCCGAGCGCCGACGAGCTGAAGAAGCGCCTGCAGGACAACGTCATCTGGAAGTCGATGTTCCGGCCGGGCTCGATCTACCGCAAGGGCTACCGCGACACGTCACGCGACCGTGCGCTGGCCGCCATGAACAACGTCCTGTACCACCTGCACCCCGTGAAGGTCAAGCGTCACGGCCTCAAGCTCACCTACACCTACTGCCTGGGCGGCACCAGCTTCTTCCTCTTCATCCTGTTGACCGTCACCGGCATCTTCCTGATGTTCTTCTACCGGCCGGCCGCCGGCGCGGGCAGCGAGATCGCCTACCTCGACATGCAGAACCTGCGCGCCAACGTGCAGTTCGGCGATCTGGTCCGCAACATGCACCGGTGGGGCGCCCACCTGATGGTGTTCACGACCTTCCTGCACATGGCCAGGGTCTTCTACCACGGTGCCTACAAGCCGCCCCGCGAGTTCAACTGGGTCGTCGGGGTCATCCTGCTGTTGACCACGCTGTTCCTCGCGTTCACCGGCTACCTGCTGCCCTGGGACCAGCTGGCGATCTGGGCGGTCCAGGTCGGCACGAGCATGGCCGGGTTCACGCCGGTGTTCGGACAGCAGATCCAGTTCGCCCTGCTCGGTGGCGTCGAGATCGGACCCGAGACGCTGCTGCGCTGGTACGTGCTGCACGTCCTCGCGCTGCCGTTCATCCTGACCATCTTCCTGGCGGTGCACTTCTGGCGCATCCGCAAGGACGGCGGCATCTCCGGGCCACTGTAGGGAAGGGTCGACGATGGCTGAAGATCCAGGGATCGACCAGGAGACCTTCGACAGGCTGGTCGCCGAGGGGCAGCCCGAACGCGTGGCGCGCGCCAAGGCGAAGGCAGCCGCGGCCCGCAAGTCCCGGCAGGCCGAGGCGTCGGCCGGCGACGGAGCGGCGAGCGGCGACGGCGGTGGCGGTGGCGAGACACCCGAGCAGGTCCAGGAGCGGGTGTTCAACGAGCTCGTCGCCGAGGGACAGCCGGAGCGTGTGGCCCGTGCCAAGGCCAAGGCGGCCGCGGCGCGCGCCAAGCGGTCGTCCGAGTCGGAGGCGGAGCCCGCGAAGCAGCCGTCGGCGTCGGGAGCGAAGGCCGCTGCCGCGCCGGCCGCTGCCGCTACCGCGGGCAACGGTGCGAGCGGCGCCGGCAACGGCGTCGCGTTGACGCCCGAGCAGCGCCAGCAGCGGGTCGCCGCGGCGCTGGCCGCGCGGGGGGAGGGTGGTCCGCACGAGCGGACGGGCGGCGTCGAGACGAAGTACGCGGGGCAGGAGCACACCCACCGGCTGCTGGCGATGGTGCCGCCGACTGGCATCCAGCAGATCCGCGGCAAGCAGGACGACAAGGCCTACACATGGCCGCACCTGCTGACGGCGGAGTTCGTCTGCCTGATGGCGGTGACCGCGTTCCTGTTCGTCTTCAGCGCCCTGGCCCCCGCGCCACTGCGTGAGCTGGCGAACCCCAACGTCACTCCGAACCCCTCCAAAGCCCCGTGGTACTTCCTCGGGCTTCAGGAGATGCTGCGGTACTGGCACCCGATGGTCGCCGGCGTGACGATCCCATTGATCATCGGTCCGCTCGGTTTGATCGCGATCCCGTACCTGGACCGCAACCCATCGATGCGCCCCGAGCGACGCAAGTTCGCCTACATGCTGTTCACGATGTTCCTGGTCGCGGCGTCGACGCTGACGCTGGCAGGCTCGTTCTTCCGTGGTCCGGGGTTCAACTGGACCTGGCCGTGGGCCGACGGCATCTGGTTCACCCTGTGACGGAGGTGGCGTGATGATGCTCGAGATCCTCGCGACGACGGCCGCGGGCCTGCTGGTGCTGGCCTGGTGGCTGCGCCGCGCCGCGCTGCGCCCGGCTGCTGTGCGCGCGCGCCCGGTCCCGGCGCCGGCCGAGCCTCCGTGCGCCGGTGACGTGCTGCTGATGGCGGCGCCGCCCGACACAGCGACAGGTGGACAGCCCACGGCCCGGCAGCAGCCGCCCCCCGCGGCGAGCAAGCCGCCGAAGCGCAAGGCGAGCGGTCCCACACGTCGCCAGTTCGTCAAGTGGGGGATGGGTCTGGGGATGCTGGGCGTCCTCACGGGGTTCGCGACCGCCAGCCTCGCGTTCATCTGGCCCAACCTGCGCGGTGGGTTCGGTGCGCAGCTGCCGGTCGGGACCGAGGACGACATCCTCAGCGAGATCGACGCCAACGAGGGCCGCTTCGAGTTACCCGAGGCGCGCTCGCTGATCGTGAGGTACGACGGGAGCCTTGACCCGGAGGGGCAGTACGCCGAGATCACGAACCAGACCAGCATCATGGCGCTGTACCAGAAGTGCGTGCACCTGGGGTGCAAGGTGCCGTGGTGCGCCGAGTCGCAGTGGTGGGAGTGCCCGTGCCACGGGTCGAAGTACAACCGCTGGGGCGAGTGGCAGTCGGGGCCTGCACCCCGCGGCCTCGACCGCTTCGTGGTCGAGGAGGTCGAGGGGCAGATCGTCATCGACACCTCCGCGGTGATCACGGGCCCGTCGCGCTCGGCCGCGGTGTTGAACCAGCCACCCGAGGGTCCGCACTGCGTGGGCATATGAGGCCGCGCGTCCACGCCGACCTGGCACGCATGGAAGGACCGATCTGGTGAGCCCCCTTGTTGCCGTTGCGATCCTGGCCCTGGCGGCCGTGCTCGTACCGGTGGTCCTGTACACACGCAGTGCGCGCGGACGCAAGCCGTGGATCGAGGACGTCCCCAGCGCCATGCGGCCCGGCTACTCCGACGAGGAGCTCGAGGGCAGGATCCGCATGCGCTACCTCACGTGGGGCGTCATGCTGACGATCTTCTTCGCCCTCGCGCTGCCGCTGTACTGGATCAACGAACAGCGCCGGCTGAGCAACGAGGTCGAGGGCTTCTTCACGGTCGCGGTCGAGCGGGGCGAGACGCTCTACACGGAGAACTGCGCGCTGTGTCACGGTGCGGACCTCAGTGGTGGTGGTGCCGCCTCGCCGTACAACGCCGACGAGAACTGGCCCGCTCCCAACCTGGCGACGATCGCGGCACGCTACGACAACAACCCCAACATCACCGATATCCGCCAGTACATCATCAACACCCTCGAGCACGGTCGGCCGGGTACCCCGATGCCGACCTGGGGCGCCGCATACGGCGGCCCGTGGAACGACCAGCAGATCGAGGAGGTCGCCGACTTCATCCTGTCGCGTCAGGTCGACGACACCGCCGAGGCGCAACAGGCGTCGGCGCTGAGCGGCCAGGAGCTGTTCGAGGGCAACTGTGCCCGGTGCCACGGGGAGGACGGCCGCAGCGGCGACGGACGACCGGGACCGTCACTGGTCGGCGTGTTCGAGCGTCACAGCCGCGACACGGTGCTCGGCATCCTGCAGAACGGCATCTACCTGGGCACGGGCGTCACGATGCCGCCGTGGCAGAGCGGCTACTTCTACCCCACGAGCCCGGGTGAGGAGGGCGGGCCCGCGGTGTACGAGGACACGGCGCTCAACAAGATCATCGACTACCTCGAGGAGCTCCAGCCCGCCGAGCTCCCGGCGGACGCCGGGCAGTACAACACGCCGGGTGTCGGCGAGGACGAGCGCGGTCCGTCCGGTGACGCCGGCAGCGACGAGGGAGAGGCGTGATGGCCGGTCTGCACACGGTCCTGCTGGCGGTCGCGGCGGCCGAGGAGTACGTCCCGCCGGACGACTGGCGCGGGGTGATCGCGCTGCCCGCCGGCATCATCATCTTCTTCGGCGCGATCTTCCTGCTGCTCAAGAGCAACCTCGGCACCCGCCGTGCCTACCTGGTCGAGGCCAGCTGCTTCTTCGGCTTCATGCTGATCCTGAGCCTGTTCTGGGGCTTCGGCGCACCGGGGACGCCGCGCAACACGGGTCCGCAGTCGCTGCCCGGCCAACCGGCGGACTACTACACGCCGAAGTGGGTCGCGTTCGCCGGTGACAGCACGCTGGCGCAGGAACGGTTCGGCCTGGTCCAGCAGTTTCCCGAGGGCTTCCAGGAGGAGGGCGGCGGTGACGGCGACGCCGCTGCGGGCGGCGGTGAGGGCGCGGCCGGCGGTGGCGGCGAGGAGGCCGAGGCCGGGGCCGAGGGCGCGGACGACTCCGCGGCGGGAGGCGCCGACGAGATCGGCAACTTCTTCCGCGAGGAGCGCGGCGGCGTCACGTTGATCGGCGACGAGTGGGTGCTGGCCGGTCCGCCGCTCGTGGCGACCGCCGAGAACGGGGAGAAGGTGGTCGGCGCGACGTATGCCAAGCCGTTCGCGTTCAACGACGACGGCGAGATCCCCGAAGGCCCTAATGGGCAGCCACTGTTCACCGAGGACCAGGTCGGGCAGCCGATCCCTGAGGACTTCCCGGTGCCGTCCGGGCTGGACCAGGCGGTGCAGGACCTCGTGACGCCGGAGACGTTCACGGCATACGCCTTCTTCGATCCTGGCTTTGCGTTCTTCCCCTCGCTCGTGATGATCGTGATCTCCGCTGTCGGCTTCGTCCTCCACGCGCTGCTACTCGGTTGGGATGAGAACCGTGAGAAGGAGCGCTCGGTCGAGGAGGTCGTGATCGAACGCGAGCCGGTCGGAGCCGGCCGATGACCGGCCGTAGCCGACGAGCGCGGCGCACCGGCTGCCACATGTCGTAGCTCGCTGCCACGCGGGCGCCGCGCCGCCCTCGGCGGACGACGGAGCTCCTGCGCCGCCGTCTGCCGCACGCACGCGCGACCCTAGACTGGCCGCGATGCCTCGCCTCCTGCTGGTTGTCGCCGCCTTGGCCGTGCTGACCGCCGGCTGCACGCTGGGAACGGCCGCCGAGGGCGACGGCTTCGTGTCCGCTGACGGCACGACCGACATCGCCGCCGGCGAGCGTGAGCCTGCGCCGGAGGTCACCGGGCCCACCCTCGACGGTTCGCCGCTCGCGCTCGCCGACCTCAACGGGCCCGTCGTCGTCAACTTCTGGGCGTCGTGGTGCGGGCCGTGCGCCCAGGAGGCGCCGCATCTGGCAGCCATCGCGGAGCGGTACGCCGACCGGGGTGTGCAGGTCGTCGGCGTCAACGTCCGGGACACGACCGCCAACGCGCTGGCGTTCGAGCGCGAGTACGACATCTCGTACCCGTCATGGGATGACGAGAGCGCCCAGATCGCCTCCCAGTTCGGCGCGCTCGGACCCGCCGGGCTGCCCAGCACCGTCCTGCTCGACGCCGACCACCGCGTCGCGTCGCGGATGTTCGGTGCCGTGAAAGCCCGTCAGGTGGCGCCGCGGCTCGACGCGCTGCTGGCCGAGGCCGGGTGAGGCTCGGCCGTCACGTTCCGCTCCGGACCCGACCCATCCACGGTCCTCCACGGAACGCGACGGCTCCACGAGGAAAGGACGTCGCAGATGTCGCCGGGCGAGCTGATCACCGACGCGAACCTGCTGGTCGCGGCCGCCGTGGCCCTCGCTGCAGGGATCGTGTCGTTCGCGTCGCCATGCGTCGTGCCACTGGTGCCCGGCTACCTGTCCTACATGACGGGGCTGTCCGCGTCGGAGCTGTCGTCGACGGATGGCAGCCGGTTGAGGGTGCTGGCCGGTGGGCTGCTGTTCGTGTTCGGCTTCGCCATCCCCTTCAGCCTGCTGGGCCTGCTCGGCGGCAGCCTGTCTGCGATGCTGCAGAACCGCGGGTGGCAGATCGTCCTGGGCCTCGTGGTCGCGGGGCTGGGCCTGACGTTCACCGGCCTGCTGCCGTTCGACCTCCTGCGGCGGGAGGCGCGCGTCACCGACCAGGCGATCGACCGGGGCGTGCTCGGCGCCATGCCACTGGGCTTCGTGTTCGGCGTCGGCTGGACGCCGTGCATCGGACCGGCCCTGTCCGCGATCTTCGCGCTGTCGGCGGCGACGGGCGGCAGCGCCGTGCGCGGCGGCGTGCTCGGCTTCGTGTACGCGGTCGGCCTCGGGGTGCCCTTCATCCTGCTGGGCCTGGCGTTCCAGCAGGCCGGGCACACGCTCGGGTTCCTGCGCCGCAACGCGCACACGATCCAGGTCATCGGTGGCGTGATGCTGGTCCTCGTGGGCCTGGCGATCGCGACCGGCCTGTGGACCGCCCTGATCCAGCGCCTCCTCCCGGTCATCGGCAGCTTCGAGACGGCCATCTGATGTAGTCGGCGACACGGGACCGGGCGGCGCGGGTGCCCGGATCTTCGACCGACTCACGCTACGCGCCCACGTCGCCCGCGTCGCACCGTCGGCGGCGCGGGTGTCGGATCTTCGGCCGACCCACGCCACCCGGACCCACGTCGCCTGCGTCGCATGGTCGCCGTGGACCGTCATAGGGTGGGTGGCCGATGGCCGAGACCAGGACGCGGGCGAACCGCCCGTCAGCGCAGGAGCCGCGCTCCGGATGGGCGCGGCTGCCCATGATCCCGGGGCCGTGGGAGACGCTCGTCATCGCGTGGCGACGGCTGCGCCGGATGTCGACCGCACTACTCCTGCTGTTCAGCCTGGCGATCGCGTCGATCGTGGCGACGTTCATCCCACAGGAGCCCCTGGTGCCCGACACGGTCGCGCGGTGGCGGACCGGTGCGGCCGGTCCCGGCCGGGCCGTCGCGCGGCTGCTCGATGGCGCGGGCGTCTTCGACGTCTTCTCCTCGTGGTGGTTCACGACGCTGACGGTGCTGCTGCTCGTGAGCCTGACCGGCTGCCTGCTTCCGCGGTACCTCGCCTTCTGGCGGACGGCCCGACGGCCACCGGCGACGGGGCGCAGCCTCGACCGCCTGACCAACCACGCCCTGCTCACGACCTCGGAAGCGCCCGACGCCGCGCTTGATCGGATCGACCGGATCCTGGGCCGGTGCCGGTTCGGCCGCCGCCGTGTGCCCGCCGACGACGCGCCGTCGGGCCACGCCCAGCTGGCCGCCGAGAAGGGGCACTGGCGCGAGGGCGGCAACCTGGTGTTCCACAGCGCGTTCTACGTGCTGTTCATCGGTGTCGCGGTCGCGCAGACGTTCGGGTTCACCGGCCAGATCAACGTCGTGGAGGGAGGGACCTTCACCGACACCCGCATCGTGTACGGCAACGTGCGTGCGGGGCGCTGGTTCGGCATCGACGAGCACCGCGGCTTCCAGGTCCGCCTCGACGACTTCGACGCGACGTACCACGCCAACGGCACGCCGGACGACTTCGTCTCGACAGTCACGGTGCTCGACGAGGGCGCCGTCGCCCGTGAGGGCGCGACCGTGCGGGTCAACGCTCCGCTGCGCTACGACGGGATGAAGCTGTACCAGTTGCGGTTCGGCATGGCCCCACGCGTGGTGGTCAGGGCAGGTGACACGGTCCTGTTCGACGACAGCGTGATGATGGCCGACAACGGCGGCGTCTGGACGGGCACCGCCAAGGTCAAGACCAGCGGTGCCGATCAGATCGCCCTCGACCTCGCGCTGCTGCCCGACTTCGCGCTCGACGGCCGGGGCCGGCCGGTCAGCCGGAGCCCGCAGCCGGACAACCCGGTGCTCTTCGCGGACCTGTGGGTCGGGGAGCTCGGCCTCGAGCGGTCGGTCGACGCGAGCCAGTTCATCCGTGACGGCGAGCCGGTCGCGGGGGCGACGCTGACCCCCGGCGACACCAGCGATCCGCTGCTCGGCAACCTCACTGTGGAGTTCGCCGAGCTGCCGATGTGGTCGGGGTTCCAGGTGTCCCACGCGCCCGGCCGATGGACGATGCTGGTCGGCTGCGTTGCACTGCTGATCGGCCTGGTGGCCTCGCTCTACGGCTACCGACGGCGCGTCTGGGCGGAGGCCTGGCGCGAGGCCGACGGAACGACCCGGGTCGTGCTCGCGGGTGTCGCACTGCAGCGTAAAGTGGAGTTCGCCGGGGCCTTCGAGGCACTCGTGGCCGATGTGCGGGCCGCCCTGCCGACCGCCGGACAGCGCCAGGCACAGGAGACGACCATGACGGATGCGCACCATGGCTGAGCTGTCCGACACGCTGTTCTACACGGCACTCGGCCTGTACGTGCTCGCGATGACGGTCTACTTCTTCGCCATGGCCTTCACGCGTGTGACCCTGGATGGTGTCCTGTCGCCCACACGGGCGGGCAGCCGTGCCGGTCGCGTCGCGACTGTGCTCACCGTCGCGGGCGTTTGTGTGCATGCGGGCAGCAGCATCCTGCGCGGCCTCGAGACCAGCCGCATCCCGCTGGGCAACATGTTCGAGTACTCGTCGATCATCGCCCTGCTCGCGGTCGCCGGTGGCCTGGTGGTGCTGCAGGCCCGTCTCGGCCACACCCACCTGATGGGCTTCGTCCTCGCGGCAGCGGCGCTGATGATGGGTGCGGGCTGGCTGCTGTTCGTGCCCGCCGGTCCACTCGTACCGGCGCTCGAGAGCTACTGGTTCAACATCCACGTGACGGCGATGGTCGGATCAGCCGCCATCTTCCTGCTTGCGTTCCTCGCGACGGCCCTGTACCTGGCGCGTGACACGGCCGAGCGGCGCGTGGCAACGCGCTCCGGCGCCGGCTACCGCGCCGGCACCGTAGGCGCGGCCCACGTCGAGCTCGCCGAGCGCACCGCCGAGGACGCGACGATCACGTCGCCGCTCGAGCTGCGTCGTGTGCTGTCGCCGTTGTGGTTCGTCGTCGTGCCCGGCGTGCTGCTGGCGCTGTACGGCTCGGACGGTGGCGTGCGTGGCGCCGTCGGTGGTGCGGTGATCGGCGGCGGGCTCGGCGCCTCGGCGTGGTACGCGATACCCCACCTTCCGGCCGCCGCCGAGCTGGACACGCTGGCCTACCGCATCACGGCGTTCGCGATGCCGATCTACACGTTCGGCGTGATCTGCGGCGCGATCTGGGCAGAGGAGGCGTGGGGGCGGTACTGGGGCTGGGATCCCAAGGAGACGGGAGCGTTCTTCACGTGGGTGCTCTACGCCGCATACCTGCACGCGCGGGCGACCTATGGCTGGCGTGGACGCCGGGCGGCGTGGATCGGCGTGGCAGCCTACGTCGGGCTGCTGGTCACCTACTTCGCCGTCAACCTCGTCGTCGTCGGCCTGCACTCGTACGCGACCTGACCTGACGCAGCCGGGTCGGGGTCTTCCGCCGCCAGTCCCGGCCGGCATTCGAGTCGCGTCTGCATCCCGGCCAGGGCGCCGTGGGGAGTTGTGAACCTGAACTGGTCAGCTTGCGCGATCCTCGATCGGCAGGTCGAGGTCGGCGACGTGTCGTACGAGCGCGATGCGGCTGCCGTACCGCGTTCGAGGGCAGCCTCGAGCGCTCCGCGGCAGGGGGATGAGGTGCCGACCACCGGGTCCGAGGTGCGGAGGTCGACGACGAAGTGGAAGCGGGTCGCCGACGAGGTCCAGCGCGTACCGCCGCAGCCGCTCGGCCCGTACCGCGAACGAACTGTCGGCCCCACGGGTCGCCCATGATTCCGCGGCGGGGTGGGTAGGGTCTGGCCAGCACGCGAACCGATCGGGGAGGCGACCAGTCATGCCCGACATCACGTCACTGCTCGGCGACGAGGCCGACGACCTGTTGTCGTACGAGTGCAAGACACTGCCACGCGAGGACCTGCACCTGCCCGGCCCGGATTTCGTCGACCGCGTGGTCGCCGGGTCCGACCGTTCACCGGCCGTCATGCGCAGCCTGCAGTCGCTGTTCGACCATGGCCGCCTCGCCGGGACCGGATACGTGTCGATCCTGCCGGTCGACCAGGGCATCGAGCACTCCGCCGCGGCGTCCTTCGCGCCGAACCCGCGCTACTTCGACCCGCAGGCGATCGTCGAACTCGCGATCGAGGGCGGGTGCAACGCGGTCGCGAGCACGCTCGGTGTCCTGGGTGCGGTCTCACGACGCTACGCGCACCGCATCCCGTTCATCGTGAAGCTGAACCACAACGAGCTGCTCACGCACCCCAACACCCACGACCAGGTCATGTTCGCCTCGGTCCAGCAGGCGTTCGACGTGGGTGCCGTCGGGGCGGGCGCGACGATCTACTTCGGCTCCGGCGAGTCGATGCGCCAGCTGCAGGAGGTCCGCGAGGCTTTCCAGCACGCCCACACATTGGGTATGTTCACCGTGCTGTGGTGCTACCTGCGCAACAGCGCCTTCAAGGTCGGCGGCACCGATTACCACACGGCCGCCGACCTGACCGGTCAGGCCAACCACCTCGGTGTGACGATCGAGTCCGACATCATCAAGCAGAAGCAGCCGGAGACGAACGGTGGCTACCGTGCGATCCAGAACTTCGGACGCACGAGCGACCTGGTCTACGACCGCCTGGTGACCGACCATCCGATCGATCTGACGCGCTGGCAGGTCGTCAACTGCTACATGGGTCGCGCCGGGCTGATCAACTCCGGTGGGGCGTCGTCGGGTGACTCGGACCTCGCCGATGCCGTGCGCACGGCGGTGATCAACAAGCGTGCCGGAGGCATGGGCCTGATCTCCGGCCGCAAGGCGTTCCAGCGACCGACGGCGGAGGGCGTCGAGCTGCTCAACGCCATCCAGGATGTGTACCTGGCGACGGAGGTCACGGTCGCCTAGCGGCCACGATCTGGGGTGTCGACCGGACCGGGGGGTCGGTCGGCACCCCGTTCATCCTGGGAGTGCCCGTCATTCCGCGTAGAGGTCGGCGGGGCGCGTGACCCCCTGACCGTCTCGGGCGAGCACCACGATCTCGTCGGGCTCGGCGTACGGTGACCCGGCCAGCATCTCCCTCACACGTCGCCGCTCCCGGTCGAGGTCGGCATTGGTTGTCCATTGCGCCGAGCCGGCGGCGACCGCGGCGCCGCCGGCGAGGGCCAGCGCGTCGACCTCGCCATCCCCGGTCGTCGACCACCAGGGGCCGCAGTCAGCCTGGTGCCCGTCGGCCAGCACAGACCGCAGCACCATGCGCAGGCTGCGCTGCTGGCTCGCGGCGAGCGTCGACCGGTTCGCGGCCAGCACCCCCGCCCCGCGTCCCAACTCGAACGCCTCGCGGTGGGGGAGCACGATCGCCAGCCACAGGCGCAGGAACGCGTCACGCACCTCGTAGCGGACCCGCCGCGTGCGCCGCGCGTCCTCGCCGACCGGAGTGACGCGGTCGACCAGACGCAGCGCCTCGAGCAGCGCCAGCGCCTCGCTGGTCGACGCGGGGGCGAGGCCGGTGCGCTCGCGCAGCGCCGAGAAGCTCTCGGCGCCCAGCGCGATGAGCTCCAGCACCCTCGCGGCCGCCGAGCCGGGCGTCAGCTCCTGCAGGACCACGGTGCCCTCGTCGCCGAGCGGCGCACCCGGTCCGTCGAGCAGCTCGGTGAGGTTGGTGAGCAGGCCCTCCCGCGGATCCCACAACGTGAGGTAACGCGGCATGCCGCCGAGCGTGCAGTAGGCCTCCATCCACGTGTCAGGATCGTCACCGCCAACGAGCAGGGGCGCCTCGTGCCACGTGAACGGCGCGAGCCGCAGGTGGGCGTCGGCGCGGCCGAACAGGGGCGCGTCGGCGGCGACCAGCTCCTCCATGAGCCCGACGTGACTGCCGGCGAGCACGACCGACAGCCGGCTGTCGCGGCGGTGGTCCCAGCGCGCCTGCAGCGTGCTGGGCAGCGTCCGGTCGGCCTCGCACAGGTAGGGGAACTCGTCGATGATCAGCAGCAACGGCTCGTCTCGTGCTCGGGCGAGCAGGTAGCCAAGCGCCGCGTCCCAGCTCGGGAGGTGCCCCAGGTCGAGCAGGTCGCCGGGCTGTGCGGGCAGGACCGCGCGGATGCGCTCCTCGAGCCGGCGCAGTGCCTCGCCGATCGGTGCGCGCGTGCCGGGCAGGAAGATGGCGCGTCGCGACGCGGAGAACTGGTCGAGGAGGGCGGTCTTGCCGACACGTCGCCGACCCGACACCACGGCCATGCCGCCGTCGTCGCCGCACGCCCGTTCGAGCGCGCGCAGCTCCCGCTCGCGGTTGACGAACCCTCCCCGTGACCGGCGCAGCCGGTCAGCCTCGTGCGTCGTGGAACCGTGCTCCGCGATGTGTGGCATCGCTGCAGTCTGCCATCGCCGGGACGGTCACCGGTGGATCTGCCGTCGCCGAAGCTTGGCCGCGCCGAAGTTCGGTAGGACCGAAGTTCCGTAAGAGCGAAGTTTGTCGTCCACGTACCTGCCCGGCGTTCGCCCTGGCGCAGCAAACACCAGGGGTCCTAGTGTTAGCGGCTGAGCGTCGAGAGGAGCGACGGACGTGTCGAGGTTGGCGGCGGGAGCGGTCTCCGCACTGCTCGGTGCGCTGATCGGCGTGGGCGTCCTCGTCGTGCTGGAGCGTTCGCGGACCGAAGCCATCGCACCGGTGGCAGCGGCTGCGACCGAGATCACGTCGACGGCGCCGGACGCCGGGGCGGGCGAGGCGTCCTCGCCGGAGCCACGCGAGCCGGTCGCCGATCCCGTCCGGGTGGTCATCCCGGCGATCGACGTCGACGCCGACCTCGTGGCGGTGGGCCTCAACCCCGATCAGTCGATGGAGGTCCCGGACTTCGGCGAGGCCGGATGGTATGAGCCGGGACCGCGTCCGGGGGAGCCGGGCCCGGCGGTCATCGCCGCACACGTCGACTCGGTCGCGGGCCCCGACGTGTTCTACCGGCTGCGCGAGCTCGAGCCGGGCGACGAGATCACGGTCGAGCACGCCGACGGCGCGCGCTCGACGTTCGCGGTGCGCGACGCCGAGCAGCAGGACAAGGACGACCTGCCCGTCGAACGCATCTGGAACGACACCGACGACAGCGTGCTCCGCCTCATCACCTGCGGCGGCGAGTTCGACCGGCAGCGGCGCAGCTACGAGTCCAACGTCATCGTCTACGCGGACGCCCGCGGCTGACGCCGACGGCTCCGTCGGCCGGGGTCGGCCCTGGGGTCTGTCTCCCGGTCCCGGCCGGCATTCGGTCGCATCCGCATCCCGGCTCGCGTCGTTGCGGCTCGCGCCGACATGGGCCTCGTGTTCGTCGCTCACCGCGCCGTGTGACCTGGGCGCCACTCCTGGTCGCCGTGCCGTGAGCGCCCTGGGCGGTTGGGCGTCCGGCGTCAGCGAGACGACCAGGCGCACGACTGGTCCGAGAGACTAGTCGTCGTCCGGCTCGATGGTCGGCGGGCCGCTGCCGGCCATCGTGCCCGGTGACCGCTTCGCAACGCCCGCCCACATGGCGGCCGCCAGGAAGATCGCGATGCCGAGGACGAGCACCCACGGGGACCTGAAGAGGAAGACCGACGCCGTGATGAGCGCGCCGACGGCCATCAGCGCGATCGGACCGTTGCTGCCGCCCGTCGTGACCGAGCCGTAGGGTCCGGTGCCCGGTTCGGTGGTCGGGTGCGTCTCGTGGTCGGGCAGTTTGGCAAAGTCCCCCTCGGCGTCGCGGCGCTGGATGCGATCGGCGCTCTGCTCGACCGATGGTGGGACCTGGTGCTCGTCGGCCACCGTGCGGCCTTCCGGTCTCGTCTGTTCGTGACGTACGACGATAGCGAACAGCACGGCCGGGCAGCCAGACCTGTCCGCTCGATACGGCGGGTGCAACTGCCGCCCGCGGCTGGACGGTCAACACTCACACACGACCACCCGGATGCCGAGTGCGGGGTGTGGAGACGTTGCAGAACCTTGGACGGATGCTGGTCGCGGCGCTGTTGGTGCTCATGGTCGTGCTGCCCACGGCCGCGGTCGGCGGCGAACCCAGCGATGCGCCGCTGTCCGACGTGCCCGGCGAGTACGTGCCAGCGCTACGCGCCGCCGCGGACGGCCTCGGCCTGTCGTACGACGAGCTGACGTCCGCGTCCGAGGACGAGTTGCAGGCACTGCTGTGCGACAAGCTCGATGAGACGTCGACCGACGAGATCGTCGCCCAGGCCCGCGCGGCGCTCGACAAGGCGCCCGAGGAGGAGCTCGCCCAATTCAGCGACGCCGAGCGCGAGCATCTGACGAAGACCCTGCCTTCGCTCATCGGCCAGGTCGAGTCGAGGTACTGCGACGGTGACGCCGGGACCTCCGGTGACGACACCTCGGGCGACGGCGTCGATGAGACGAACGACACCAATGCCGGGACGTCGGACGCCGGCGGCTCGTCGGACGGCGACATCCCCGTCCCGACCCGCGTCGACACCGGCGGTGGCGGTGCGGGTGGCGTGGGCACGGTCCCCGTCGCCTTCGGCGCCCTGTTCGCCGCGCTGTTCGGCCTGGTCGGCGTGGGTGTCACCACGCGGCGTCCCACCGGCTGAGCCCCAGCGGCACCGGCCACGCGGCCCGTTCGCTCCTGGCGCGGACGGGCCGCCACCGTGTCCATGCCCACCAGCGCGCGCGTGCCGTGTCAACGCACCGTGGTTGACACCGCCCCACGGTCGGCGCGGTCGTCGGAGGCCACGGCGGGGGAGCGAGCGACAGCCGACAGCCACATGGTGACGGCGGCGATCCACACGAGGCATGCACCGAGCAGGTGCGCGCCGACGAGCACCTCGGGCAGGCCGGTGAAGTACTGGACGTAGCCGATGAGCCCCTGGGCGAGCGACGCGCCCAGCAGGGTGGCCACGGCGCGCTGGACGCGCACCGGCGCGGCGGTGGCCCGCAGCCCGAACCACAGCGCGACGGCCAGGCCGAGGAGCAGGAAGACGCCGTCGGCGTGGAACTGGCTGGTGACCCGCGGGTCCAGGCCGAGGCGCGGGGTACCGACGTCGCCCGCGTGCGGACCGGTCGCGGTGACCAGGGTCCCCAGGGCCAGCACCGTGGCGACCACGCCGAGCAGCAGGTGCTGCACGCGTCGCAGCTCGGGTCGGATGACCACCTCGGCCAGCCCGTCGGGCCTCCGCACCCGGTCGTGCAGCACGACCGCGATGGCGATCAGCCCGATCGACAGCAGAAAGTGCGCCGCGACGATCAGCGGGTGCAGGCCCGTGAGCACGGTGATCCCGCCCAGCACGCCCTGCCCGAGGATGCCGGCCACGAGCGCCGCCGCCAGGCGCACCTGGTCACGACGGCGGGGTCGTCCCCGCCACACGGCGACCAGCACGGTGAGCGCGACCGCGAGCACGACGAAGCTCAGCAGGCGGTTGCCGAACTCGATGGCCTGGTGCCACGCGGCGACCTCCGCCGAGGCCAGCGGCACGACGCTGCCGTCGTTGCACGTCGGCCACTCGGGGCACCCGAGGCCCGAACCCGTCAGCCTGACCGCGCCGCCGGTCACGACGATCGCGACGTTGGTGACGACCGCCGCCAGAGTGAGCCGGCGCGTGGCTGCGACAGACATGCGGCGATGGTACCGACGCGGCCGCGCGCCGGTCGCCGCGTGCGCGCGTCTCAGTCCCGCGTGCCGATGGCCGCGGTGTCACCGGCACGCCTCCGCAGCGCGCCGCGGTCGACCTTGCCCAGCGCCGTGCGCGGCAGGGAGGCGACCACCTCAACCTGGCGCGGCACCATCGCGGCCGGCGCGGTCGCCCGGACGTGGGCGCGCAGGTCCTCGGCTGCCGGTGGTGAGGTGACGTCGGTCGCCACGACGTAGGCGACGACCCGCTGGCCCCATTCGGCGTCGGCGACCCCGATCACCGCGGCGTCCGCGACCCGAGGATGGGTCCGCAGGATGGCAGCGACCTCGGTCGTCGCGACATTGACCCCGCCACTGATGACGATGTCGTCGCTGCGGCCCGTCACGACCAGGCGGCCCTCGTCGAACCGCCCGACGTCCCTGCTGCGGAACCAGCCCCAGGCGTCGAGCAGCGGCACCAGCCGGCCACCCACGCGGTACCCGTCGGCCAGCACCGTGCCCCGCAGGAGGACCCGCTCATCCGGATCGATCGCCACGGCGACCCCGTCGAGCGGCACGCCGTCGTAGACGCATCCGCCGCAGGTCTCGGTCATGCCGTAGCTCACGGTCACACGGGCGCCCGCAGCGGTGGCGCGGGCGAGCAGGTCGGGCGGGGGGGCCGCGCCGCCGAGGAGGATCCGCTCGAACCGGCCGACGTCGACGCCGCGTTCGAGCAGGCGGTGCAGCATCGTCGGCACGAGCGCGACGTGGGTCGCCGCCGTCGCGCCAGCGACCGCGGCCGCGTCGAAGCGGTCGTGCAGCACGGGCGGCGTCCCCGCGGCGCGTGCCCGCAGGACGACCATGAGGCCGGCGATGTGGTGCACCGGCAACACGCCGAGCCAGCGTGCGGCGCCCGCGTCGAGCCGGTCGACGCTCGCCGCAACTCCGGCATCCAGCGCGCAGCGGCTGATCATGACCCCACGCGCGGCGCCGGTCGTCCCGGACGTGCGGACCACCAGCGCCGTGCCGTGCGGGACCTCGGCGCCGTCGCCGAGGTCGCGCTCGCCGTCGGCGTCGCGCACCGCGTGCGCGCCGAGGCCAACGGCGATCCGTTCGACGGCCGCATCCGGCAGCGTCGGGTCCAGCGGCAGCGCCGCGTCCCCGGCCCGCCACACGTCGTCGATCATCGCGACGGCCGCCCCTCCGGTCGGGCGCACGGCGATCAGCCGTACGCCGCTCCGGCGCGCGCTAGCCTGCGATGGGTCCATCGTCCACACGCTAGCGATCGCTGGAGACGGGAGTCGGCCCGTGGCGGCTGAGGTCTGGGTGGCCGCGGCGCGGCCGCGGACGCTGCCGGCCGCCCTGTCACCCGTGCTGGTCGGAACGGCGTCGGCCACGCGCGTGGTCGGGTGGCGCATGGCGGCCGCGCTCGTGGTGGCGCTGGCCGTGCAGGTCGCCGTCAACTTCGCCAACGACTACTTCGACGGGGTCCGTGGCGTGGACACCGCGGACCGCCGTGGACCACAGCGCGCGGTCGCGTCCGGCCACGTCGCACCGGAGCGCATGCGGACGGCGATCGTGGCGGCGCTGGCCGTCGCCGCCGTCGCGGGGCTGGCGCTGGCCGCGGCGGTCGGGTGGCAACTGCTGCTGGTCGGCCTGGCGTGCTTCGCCGCCGCGATCGGCTACAGCGGTGGGCCACGGCCGTACGCGTCCACCGGGCTCGGCGAGGTGTTCGTGTTCGCCTTCTTCGGGTTGGTCGCGACGATGGGCTCGGCCTACGTGCAGGACGAGCAGCTGCGCTGGCTGCCCGCCGTGGCCGCGGTCCCGGTGGGGCTGCTGTCGGTCGCGCTGCTGGTCGTCAACAACCTGCGCGACATCCCGACGGACGCACGGACCGGCAAGCGCACGCTCGCGGTGCGCCTCGGGGAGCGGCCGACCTTCTACCTGTACATCGTGCTGATCAACACCGCGATCCTGTCGACCGGCATGGTGGCGCTGGTCTCGCTGTCGGTGTGGCCGGCCGTCGCCTTCCTCGCCGTGCCGCTCGCGCTGAGCGCGCAGAACAAGGTGGCGGCCGGGATGGAGGCCGACGACGCCGCAGTGCTGGTCGCGGGCCTCGCGATGACCGGGCTCCTGCAGCTCGTCTACGGCCTGCTGCTCGCCGGCGGGCTGACGATGGCATCCATCGCGCCCGGCGTGTTCCTGTGACGGTGCCGTCGATGGGGTCCCCGTGGATGCAGGTCGACGATGCCGGGACGACGGTCGTGGCGGCGTTCGACATCCCGCTGCGGCTGCGGTTCCGAGGCGTCACGTCCCGCACCGGCGTCCTGGTGCGGGGCGCGGCCGGATGGGGGGAGTGGTCGCCGTTCGCCGACCACCGCCCGCATCTGGCTGCACGCTGGTGGCGTGCCGCGCACGAGGCCGCCACCCGGGCGTGGCCGCGTGCGCGACGCGACACGGTGCCGGTCAATGCGATCGTGCCCGTCGTCGACCCCCAGCGCGCCCACGACCTCACCCGGGCGTCGGGCTGCACGACCGCCAAGGTCAAGGTTGGCGACGCCGGCGACGTGGCGCGGGTCGAGGCCGTCCGTGACGCCCTGGGTCCCGACGGCAGGCTGCGGCTGGACGTCAACGCCGCATGGGACCTCGAGACCGCCGTCGAGAAGCTGCGCGCACTGGCGCGGTTCGACCTGGAGTACGTCGAGCAGCCCGTGGCCGACCTCGCCGACTTCGCTCGGCTGCGCACGCGGGTGGACGTGCCCCTGGCCGCCGACGAGTCGGTGCGCCTGGCGCCGGACCCGCTGCACATCCGAGGGATCGACGCCACCGACGTCGTGATCCTCAAGGTCCAGCCGCTCGGCGGCGTGTGGCGCTGCCTCGAGGTCGCCGAGGCCTGTGGCCGCCCGGCTGTCGTGTCGTCGGCGGTCGAGACGTCTGTCGGCCTCGCCGCGGGGGTTGCGCTCGCGGCGGCGCTGCCCGACCTGCCCCACGCCTGCGGGCTCGGCACCGCGACGCTGCTGGCCGGTGACGTCGTGGAGGACCCGCTCGTGCCGGTCGATGGCCAGCTGGCCGTGCGGCGTCCCGTCCCGTCGGTGCCGCTGATCGATCGATGGTCGGCCGGCGACGACGTCGTAGCCGCATGGGGTCGGCGCCTGGACACGGTGCGGGAGGTCGTGGGCGCGTGAACCCGTCGACCGCGCAGGCGCGCGTGCTCGCCGACGAGTTCGCTCGCGGTGGGCTGTGCCACACCGTGATCGCCCCCGGCTCGCGCTCGGCGCCGCTGGCGCTGGCGTTCGACGCACACCCGGACGTGACCGTCCACGTCGAGATCGACGAGCGCTCGGCGGCGTTCCTCGCGCTCGGCATCGGCAGGGCGTCGAGGCAGCCGGCCGCGGTCGTGTGCTCGTCGGGCACCGCCGCCGTCAACTTCCACCCCGCGGTCGTCGAGGCCCACCACTCCCGCACGCCCCTGGTCGTGCTGACCGCCGACCGGCCCCCGGAGCTGCGGGCCACCGGCGCGAACCAGACGATCGACCAGCCCGGCGTGTACGGCGGCGTGACGCGCTGGTCGGTCGACATCAGCGTCGCAGAGCGGCGCGCCGGCGCGGTCGCCTACTGGCGGTCGATCGCCGCCCGAGCGCTCGCGGAGGCGCGGGGCCACCCCGCCGGGCCGGTCCACTGCAACGTCGGCCTGCGCGAGCCGCTGGTGCCCGATCGCGACGACGACTGGATCGAGCCCCTCGACGGGATCCGCGAGGCGGGCCAGCCGTGGGCGACCCGCACGGTCGACCTCGGGCTGCCGGTGCCGTCGCTGGTCGCCGAGGCCGCCGGCCTGGTCGACGCGCACCCGCGCGGCGCGCTGGTCCTGGGAGACGTCGAGGTCGACGGTGTCGTCGTCGCCGGGTTCGCCACGGTGGCCGGCTGGCCGGTCATAGCCGAGCCGCACAGCGGCGCGCGCACGGGTGACCACGTCGTCAGCACCGCCGACCTGCTCCTGGCCGATCCCGGGTTCGCCGACGCGCACCGACCGGACGTCGCGGTGGTCATCGGTCGGCCGGTGCTGACCCGCAGCGTCCGACGGTGGCTCGACGGCGTGCCACGGACCGTGGTTGTCGACGCCGACGGCGCATGGCTGGATCCCGGGCGCACAGTCGAGCGCATCGTGCGAGCCGATCCCACCGCGCTGCTGCATGACGTGACGGACCGGCTCGACGGCCGGCGCACGACCCACTTCCTGGCGCAGTGGCAGCACGCGGAGCGGTCCGCTCGCGCGGCGGTCGACGCCGTGCTGGACGAGCGGTCCGCGCCCACCGAGCCCCGTGTCGCACGTGACCTGGCCGCGTGCCTGCCGGACGGCTCAGCGCTCGTCGCCGCGTCGAGCATGCCGATCCGCGACCTCTCGGCGGTCATGCGGCCGCGGCGCGGCCTGCGGGTCCTGGGCAACCGGGGCGCGAGCGGCATCGACGGGTTCGTGTCGACCACCCTTGGCGTCGCCATCGGCCACGACGGCCCGGTCGCCTCGCTGTGCGGCGACCTTTCGCTGCTGCACGACCAGAACGGCTTCCTCCTGGCGGACGCTGCCGAGCTGGATGCGGTCTTCGTCGTCGTCAACAACGACGGTGGCGGGATCTTCTCGCTGCTCGAGCAGCGCGAGGTGGAGGGCTTCGAGCGCCTGTTCGGCACCCCGCACGGCATCGCGTTCGCATCCCTGGCGGCGCTCTACGGGGTGGCGTACCACCCGCTGCCACGTGCCGCCGACCTGGCCGACACGGTCTGCGGCGCGCTGGATCTCGGCGGACTGCATCTGGTGGAGGTCCGCACCGACCGCGACGCCAACGCCGCCCTGCACCGCGAGCTGAGCGCCACGGTCGCCGCCGTCCTCCAGCACTGATCCGCCCGGCGCGCCTGCCACGGTCCCGCCTGCGTGGCAGCCGGTCACGATATCTCGGTGCTGGTTGCCACGGTCCCCCGTGTGTGGCAGCCGGTCACGGAATCTCGGTCCTGGTTGCCACGCTCAGAAGGCGGACTGCATCGCGCGCAGCTTCAGGCGGGTCTCCTCGAGCTCTGATTCGGGAAGCGAGTCGCCGACGATGCCGGCACCGGCGAACAGCCGGGCGCGAGCGCCGTCGACCTGCGCGCAGCGCAGCGCGATCGCCAGCTCGCCGTCGCCCGCGGCGTCGACCCACCCGACCGGTCCCGCGTACCTCCCACGGTCGATGGTCTCGAGCTCCGCGATCAGCTCCAGTGCCCGCGCCGTGGGCGTCCCACCGACCGCTGCCGTCGGATGCAGCCGCTCCGCCAGCGTCAGCGCGTCGACCGATGACACGAGCGTGCCCGTGACCGACGTCGCCAGGTGCATGACATTGGCGAGCCGCAGCAGGTGGGGGGTGTCCTCCACGTCGAGGCGGGCGGTGAGCGGCTCCAGCGTCGCGTGCACCGACGCCACGGCCGGGCGGTGCTCTGCGAGGTCCTTGGCCGACGCGAGCAGGCGATCGCCGAGCCGGCGGTCCTCTGCGTCGTCGGCGCCGCGTCGGGCCGTCCCTGCCAGCACGAGCGAGCGCAGCCGGTCACCTGTCCGGCGGATCAACAGCTCGGGCGAGGCACCGACCAGGCCCGCGACGCGGAACGTGAAGCAGTCCGGGAAGCGGTCCCGCAGGCGGGTCACCAGCGTGACGAGGTCGAACGGCGCCTCGCTGTACACCTGCCGGTCCCTGGCGAGCACGACCTTCTCGACGTCACCCGCCCGGATGCGGCGCACCGCGCGGTCGACCGCGTCGAGCCAGCCGATCTCGGCGGCGCTCGCCCCCGCGTAGCGCACCCGCGGGGACGGGCGCGGCGCCGGCGGCGGGTCCGCCAGCCGCAGATCGTCGTCGGCGACGGGTCGGTCGCCGACGACGGTGAGCCACGCCCGACCATCGCGGCGACGGACAACGGTCCGCGGGATGACCAGCACCGAGCCGGTCGCGGCCGGATCGAATGTCAGGCTGGCGAACGCGACCGGGCCGGGCGTGCCGGTGTCGTCGGACACGATCGCGGCGAACCGCCGGGCCAGACGGTCGGCGGCCGCAGCCCGGGCGGCCTCGTCGTCCAAGGTCAGCCGAGTCGCTGCGCCCCAGCCGGCGAGCTCCACCGAGGGCCCCAGCCAGCACCACTCGCCGCCGGCGAGCACGGCGCCGGCGGCCACGGCCTCGACCTCGACGGTCCGGGACCACAGGCGTGGCGACGGTGCGGCCGCCGTCGTCGTACGTGTCGTGACGTCGGTCACGTGCGCTCCCGCAGTCGGTCGTGGGCGGCGTTGACGAGCAGGCGCCGGAAGTGGTGGCCGACCAGCGTGCTCGTCGCCGGCAGCATGTGGCTGAACGCCGTGAGCAGCCGTGCCGCCGCGTCGTCCTCGTCGGCGGCCTGCGACCGGATCGGGTCCCGGACGAACCGCAGGAACAGCTCCACGGCGTGGTCGGCGATCGTCCGCATGGCCGCCGTGTGCTCGCGGGCGAGGCTGAACAGCTCGTCCAGCGGCAGGCCGGCCTCGACCAGCGCCAGCCCGGCGCGCAGGGCCTCGACGTCGGCCAGTGTGTAGCGGCGGTCGTCGTCGGTCGCCCTGGGGATCAGCAGGCCCTCGCGCTCGACCGCCTCGAGCAGGGAGGCCGGCAGCTCGGCATGGTCTGCGAGTTGCTCGAGCGTCAGCAGCTCGACCTCCGTGTCCCCGTCCTCCCCGGGCAGCGGCCCGGACAGCGCGGCCGCGAGTGCCGCGTCCGCAGCGGGCAGGGAATCGTGGTCGGACGCCATGCGCCAATGCTAGGCCTCAGTGCACGGTCGGGTGCGGCGTCAGCCCGTGCGGCACCTCGCGTCGAGCGCGGCGGCGGCGCGGTCGCGCGCCCAGTTCCAAGACAAGGACGGCTCGCCGGCAACGGGCACGGTACGGGTGCACAACGCCGCGCGCAGCTGCGCACGGTACGGAGGATCGAGCCGGTCGGCGACGTCGACCAGGACGGGTACGGCGTCGTCGGACAGCCCGGCGGCGTAGCCGACGTCGAGGCGTCCAGTCTGCTCCCAGTGCCGGATGTTGTGGTGGACGACGAGCGCCTCGGGGTTGACCACGTTGAGGACCAGCAGCACGGCCAGACCGGTGCCTGCGGCGAAC
>DATHVN010000136.1 GCA_035461305.1 Euzebyales bacterium
GGGCGTCAGCGTCCGACGCGGCGCGCGGCGATCGCGTAGCTGGCCGCCGCCCAGCCGGGCACGCCGTGGACGGCGCCGCCCGGGAAGGTCGACGCGCCCCCCAGCCAGAGCCCCTGGATCGGCGTGGCGTACGGCACGAGCGACGGCACCGGCCGGAAGATCGTCTGGTCCAGCGCGTAGGACCCACCGCCGACGTCACCGCCGACGAGGTTCGGGTCGCCGGCCTCGAGGTCAGCGGGGCCCTGGACGTGGCGGGCGAGCACCACGTCGCGGAAGCCCGGTGCGAACCGGTCGACCTGGTCGGTCATCCGCTCAGCGTGCGCGGTGACCATCTCGGGACCGGCGACCTGGGGGGGCACCCGCGTATAGGCCCACGCCGTGTGGCGCCCCGCCGGAGCCCGCGTGGGGTCCGCCAGGCTCTGCTGGCCGAAGAGCATGAAGGGCCGCTCCGGGATCCGCCCGTCACGGACGGCCGATGTCTGCGCGGTCACCGCCGACGCGTCGCCACCGACGTGGACGGTCCCGGCCTGCCGCGCCTCCGGAGCCGTCCACGGCGTCGGCTCCGACAGCGCCCAGTCGATCTTCACGGTGCGCGGGCCGTACCGGTAGCGGCCGAGTCGGTCGGCGTAGCGGGCAGGCATCCGGTCACCGGTCAGGCGCAGGAGGGCGTGCGGCGTGGTCGTCGTGACCACGATCGGGGCACGCACCCGGTCCCCACCGGCGACGACGACGCCCGCCACCCGGCGCCCGTCGCTCACGATCCGTGTGACAGGCGTCGCCTGCCGGACCTCACCGCCGATCGACCGCAGGTATGACACGAGCGCATCGGTCAGCCGGCCGGCGCCACCGCGGGGGCTGGGCCAGCCTGCGGCGTGGCCGAGGATCTGCAGGTAACCACCTGCGATCGCGGAGCCGGCCTCGTCGGCCGGCACGTCGCCGTGCAGGACCGACCCGTACAGCCACGCGCGGGCGTGCGGTCCCTGGAACAGCTCGGAGGCCAGCCGGGCCGCCGGTAGCAGGAGCAGGCGGGCGAACTCGAGCGTGCCCGTGAGCCCCAGGCCGACCGCCAGCGGCACGGCGCCGCGTAACGGCGGGAAGCCGCCCAGCAGCGTGCGCCGCAGGGCCGGTAGGTTGTCCAGGTACGGCGTCACCCAGCGGCGCCACGCGTCACCGTCGCCCGCGCACAGGTCGTTGAGGTTGTCGACCGTCCGGTCGAGGTCACGGTGCAGCGCACCGGCGCGACCGTCGGGCATCGGATGGGCCATCGCGACCGGGGGGTGCACCCAGGACAGGCCGTGGACCTCGAGCGGCAGGCGCTGGAACACCGGGGATGCGGCAGCCGCGGGGTAGACCGCGCTGAACGTGTCGTTGACGAAGCCGTCGAGGGTCAACTCCTCGCTCTTGACGGCACCCCCGGGTGCGTCGGCACCGTCGCAGACCATCACGTCGAGACCGGCGCGCGCCAGCCGGATCGCCGCCGACAGCCCGTTCGGCCCCGCGCCGACCACGACGGCGTCGGCACGCTCGGTCATGATCGCACCGTTGCGGGGTCCCCGCCTGGATCCCCGCCCGCCGGCTCGCTTCGCTCCCCTTCACCCGCGGCGACGTGCGCGGCGATCTGGTGGAGCATCGATTCGCGTGGGCTCTCCATGCCCCAGAACGCGTGCTGCGAGTAGCGGCCGACGCGGTCGTACAGCTGCGCCAGGTGCGGCTGCATCGGATCCCAGCTGCCGGCCGCCCGCAGGTAGCTGCGGCCGTCCGCCGTGTACAGGACGAGCCGGTTCTTGGCGTTGCCCATGAAGTGGTCCTCGTGGCAGGTGAGATCGAAGCCGGCGTGGACCTCCGCCCCGTCGGGGATCGGCGACAGCTCGTCTGGCCGGGCCGCGAAGCCCTGCCGCACGTCATCGACCCACGCGTCGCGCGCCTCGAGGTCGTCGGCCGTCACGAGCGTGGTGATCGTCACGTAGGCGCGCGTGAAGACGGGTGTCCGGGGGCTGGGGAAGCCCACGACCTCGATCTCGAAGGTCTGCCCGGCCAGACCGCCACGGCGCAGGGGCGTGAACCTGCCGAGCTCGCTCGCGTAGTCCGGCCAGTGCTCCACGGCCAGGACCGCCGCCGCCGTGGCAGCCGCGTCGGGCACCTCGACCGGCGGGTAGGTGTGCCAGATCTGCACGTCCTGCGGCGCACGCGGTGGCGTCAGCGCACCGAGCCGCGCCCGGGACAGGCGGACCTCCGGGTCGTGGGCCTCCTTGTCGGCGACGGTCGGGAACGCGATGCCCCACCCGAGGCGGTCCCAGTCGTGCGCGGCGTCAGGGAACCAGTCGCCGAACAGGCGTGCGCCGCCGGCGAGCAGCGCCGCGGTGTCGAGCGTTCCGGTGCGCCCGCCCGCTCCACGCAGCCGCGCGGTGCCCAGCGCTCGGTGGAAGCGCAGGAGGTCGGTGGCGCTGAGGCGACGCGCGCCGTTGCGCGCCCAGTAGGTCGTGAGGATGGTGAACGCGAGCCGCAGGTCGGCCAGGCTGCGCTCGTCGCGGCGCTTGGCGTAGTACGCGGCGTTCAACAGGTCGGTGACCCAGGCCGCGGCACCCACCGACGCGACCGTCGAACCACCCATCTGCACGAACCGGCCCGACGAGGAGGCCAGGAGGCGCTGGGTTCCGAGCACGATGCCGGCGCCAGCCGCGGCCGACAGCAGGTGGGCTCCACGCATTGTTCGTCTCCCGTTCGTTCGACGGCGTCCCGCTGTCGCGGGCTGTCCGGGATGTCGACGATAGTCGGCCGAGTCACGGCCGCCTACAACAGGTCGAGTCGGCGCAGCGCGGTCCGCAGCTCGTCGGCGGACCGGAAGTGGATGCCCACCAGCCCGGCCGCCCGCGCCGCCGCGACGTTGTCCTCCCGGTCATCGATGAACACTGTCCGCGATGGGGTCAGCCCGAACCGGTCGACGAGTACCTGATAGATCCGGGTGTCGGGCTTCACGACGCCCTCGTCACCCGAGATCACCATGCCGTCGAACCACTCCAGGAAGGCGAACCGTGGCCTTGCCTGTCGGAACAGCTCACCGGAGAAGTTCGACAGCGCGTACAGTCCGACCGGCGTCTCACGCAGCTCGGTCAGGATCGCGACGACGTCGTCGATCGGCCCCGCGACCGTGCGGTGCCACTCGTCGAAGTAGCGGTCGAGGCTGGCGGTGCGGCCTGGGTGCGCGGTCCGCCAGTGTGCGCGCACCTGCTCGACCGGCCTCCCCAGGTCCAGCTCGCGCTGCACGCCGTCGATGTCGAGGGCGACCACATCGTCGGCCGCGAGCAGGTGGGTCGGGCTCCAGTCCAGCAGGACGCCGCCGAGGTCGAAGACGACTGCCTCGTGTTCGGCTGGCGTCATGTCGCGAGGTCCGCATCGCCCGCAGTGGCCGCGCCTTCGGCTGGATCCGTCGGTGCGTGATCGGGCTCGAGGTAGATGACGCGCGCGATCGGCACGGCCGCGCGGACGCGCCGCTCGGCCTCGTCGATCGCCGTGACGACCTCGTCGAAGTCCAGGTCCTCGGCCAGCTGCACCTTGCCGGCGACGAGCAGTTCGTCCGGCCCGAGGTGCTGGGTCTGCAGGTGGACCAGCGCGCGGATGTCGTCGGTACCCGTGATCGCGTCGACGATCCGGTCGACCTGCGCCGGCAGCGCGCTCTCGCCGAGCAGCAGGCTCTTCATCTCGATCGCGAGGACGACCGAGATCAGTCCCAGCAGGAGCCCGATGAGGATCGTGCCGTACGCGTCCCAGGTCGGGTCACCGGTGATCGTGGCGAGGCCGACGGCGATCAACGCGATGACCAGCCCGATCATGGCACCGAGGTCCTCGAGCAGGACGACCGGCAGCTCGGGGTTGCGGGAGTGGCGCACGAACGACCACCACGACTCCCGTCCCTTGACGTGCTCCGCCTCGACGACCGCCGTGCGGAAGCTGAACGCCTCGAGCACGATGCCCGCGGCCAGGATGCCAGCGGCGATCTGGGGCGAGGCCAGCTCGTGGGGATGGCGCAGCTTCTCGATGCCCTCGTACAGTGCGAACAGCGAGCCGAGCGCGAACAGCACCACCGACACGACGAACGCCCAGAAGTAGCGCTCACGGCCGTAGCCGAACGGGTGCCGCGCCGTCGGTTGGCGCTGTGCGCGTCGGCCGCCGAGCAGCAGCAGTCCCTGGTTGCCCGAGTCGGCCAGCGAGTGGATCGACTCGGCGAGCATCGAGCTCGCCCTGGTCAGCAGGAAGCCGACGAACTTCGCGGTCGCGATCCCGAGGTTTGCCAGCAGGGCCGCGATGATCGCCCTGGTGCTGCCTCCTGCTGCCATGTCACTCCTGTGTGTGCGGCCTCAGATGTACCGACCGCCGGTGCGCACGGCACGCGACGGTCGGTGCGTCACCCTATCCCAGGTCGGCGGCGCTCAGACCCCGGCGCGCGCGTCTGGCGCCTCGGCGCTGACCGCGACGGCAGCCTCGTCGGTCGACTCTCGAAGGGCAGCCTGCGCGGCCTGCACCCGCGCGCGGTACAGCTCCAGCTCGTGCTCCCTCGTCTGCTCGTCCCAGCCCAGCACCTCTCCCATCAGGTTGGCGACGACTGGTGCCGCCTCGAGGCCGCTGTCGGGGACCTCGAACGAGATGCGCGTGCGCCGCTCGAGCACGTCCTCGAGGTGCAGCCCGCCCTCGGCGCTGGTGGCGTAGGCGGCCTCCGCCCGCAGGTACTCGCTGGCACCGGGCAGCGGCTCGGCCAGCTCCGGGCGCTCCTCGATCAGCGCGAGGATGTCGGCGATCAGCGAGCCGTAGCGCCCCAGCAGGTGGTCGATCACGGCGACGTGCAGGCCGCTGCGGGCCGCGAGCTGCGAACGGCCGTTCTGCAGCGCGTGGTATCCCTCGGCGCCCACGAGGCGGACCTTGTCGGTCACCGACTCCGGCACGGCCCGTGGCATGGTGCGGACCGCGGCGTCGACGGCATCCTTGGCCATCACCCGGTACGTCGTGTACTTGCCACCGGCGATGACGGTGAGCCCCGGGACGGGCTGCACGACGGAGTGCTCACGGCTGAGCGAGGCCGTGCTGGCCGACGGGTCCTCGGCGAGCAGCGGACGCAGACCGGCGAAGACGCCCTCGATGTCGTCGACGGTCACCGGGTCGTCGACCCATTCGTTGACGTGGTCCAGCACGTACTGGACATCGCTCCTGGTCGCGGCCGGCTGCGACCGGTCGAGCTTCCAGTCCGTGTCGGTGGTCCCGATGACCCAGTGGGAGCCCCACGGGATGATGAACAGCACGCTCTTCTCGGTCTTGGTGATCAACCCGGTCTCGAGCCGCAGCCGCTCGCGGGGGATCACGATGTGGATGCCCTTCGAGGGTCGCACCTCGAAGTTCGTCCGCCCGCCGAGCATCTTGTTGATCTCGTCGGTCCACACACCGGTGGCGTTGATGACATGGGATGCGCGGATCGTCAGCTCGTCGCCGGACTCCAGGTCGCGGGCCGAGGCGCCCGTCACCCTGTCGCCGTCGCGCACGAGGTCGGTGACGCGCACGCTCGTCGCCACGGCGGCACCGTAGGTGGCGGCGGTCCTGGCGAGCATCATCGTGTGGCGGGCGTCGTCGACCTGCGCGTCGTAGTACTGGATGGCACCGATCAGCGCGTCCTCACGCAGCGACGGCGCGACCTGCAGCGCCCGACGGTGCGATAGGTGCCGGTGTCGTGGGACGGCCGCGTTGACGCCGGCCAGCAGGTCGTACAGCAGGATGCCGGCACCAATGTAGGCCCGCTCCCACACCCGGTTGCGCAGGGGGAACAGGAACGGGACGGGGTGGACCAGGTGGGGGCACAGGGTCCGCAGCAGCAGTGCCCGCTCATGCAGTGCCTCGCGGACCAACCCGAAGTTGTACTGCTCGAGGTAGCGCAGCCCACCGTGGATCAGCTTGCTCGACCGGCTCGACGTGCCCGAGGCGAAGTCGCGCTGCTCGACCAGCGCGACCGACTGGCCGCGCGTGGCGGCATCGACCGCGGCCCCGGTGCCGACCACACCGCCGCCGATGACGAGGACGTCGACGACCTCGTCGGCCATGCGCCGCAGGCTCTCGGCACGATGATCAGGACTCAGCGGGACGGGCGACAGAGGCATCACGGTCTCCTTCGCTGCCGGTGCGGCGCCTCACCGATCATGTCTACCCGACTGCACCGGTTGCATCCATCGTTGCCGCGACATGCGTGATCTGCTCCCAGGCGGCGTCGACGTGGCGCTGCGTCGTGCGCGTCTGCCCGATCGAGCAGCGAATGGTGTAGCGGCCGTCGAGGCGTGTGTGGGTCAGGTACAGCGCTCCGCTGTCGTTGAGCCGCTCGACCAGCGCGGCGTTGAAGTCGTCTCCGCCGCGGTGCCGGAAGCACACCAGGTTGAGCGGCACGGGTGCGACGAGCTCGAAGTCCGGGTGCGCGGCCACGCGTGCGGCGAAGCCCGCCGCCAGGCGGAGGTGTTCGCGGACGTGGTGGCGGAGGCCCTCCTCGCCGTAGTGGCGGATCACGAACCACAGCTTGAGCGCGCGGAAGCGCCTGCCGAGTGGGACCTGCCAGTCGCGGTAGTCGATGACCTCCCCGCTGTCGCTGGCCGCGTTGCGCAGGTATTCCGGCGTGACGGACAGGGCACGCAGCAGGGCGTGGCGGTCCGCGACGTAGAACGCGTCGCAGTCGAAGTTGGTGAACATCCACTTGTGCGGGTTGAAGCAGTAGCTGTCGGCACGGTCGACGCCGTCGTGGATCCAGCGCAACTCGGGGCACACCGCGGCCGTGCCGGCCAGGGCCGCGTCGACGTGCACCCAGCATCCGGCCGGCACGGCGGTCTCGGCGATGGTCGGCACGGGATCGATCGCCGTCGACGACGTCGTACCAACCGTCGCGACGACCATCGTGGGCGCGAGTCCGGCCTGCCGGTCACGCTCGACTGCGTGGGCGAACGCGTCCGCGCGCAAGGCGTGGTCGTCGCCGGACGGGATCAGGCGCAGCAGCGACGGATCGAGTCCGGCGATCCGCACCGCCTTGGCCACCGACGAGTGGGCGTGCTCCGAGGCGTAGACGGCGCAGCGACGGTACGGGTCGGCGGTGTCCGCCTGCGACCGGTCGGCCACCCGCTCCCGCGCGGCGAGCAGCGCGCACAGGGTTGCGCTCGACGCGCTGTCCTGGATCACCCCACCGCCCGCACCAGTCGATCGGAAGCGGTCCGGCAGCCCGAGCAGGTCCAGCAGCCAGTCGAGCATGTGTGTCTCGACTTCGGTGCACGCGGGACTCGTCGCCCACAGCATGCCCTGGACGCCAAGGCCGGCCGACAGCAGCTCGCCGAGGATCGAAGGACCGCTGGTGTTGCTCGGGAAGTAGGCGAGGAACGACGGGTGCTGCCAGTGGGTCAGGCCCGGCACCACGATCCGCTCGACGTCGGCCAGCATCTGTCCGAAGTCCTCGCCGTGCACAGGTGGATGCGCGGGCAGCTGGTCGCGCACCCAGCCCGGCTCGACCGACGAACGGACGGGATGCTGCTCGATGCCGTCGAGGTACGACGCGATCCAGTCGATCAGGGCGTGCCCGTGCGCGCGGAACGCCTCACCACTCATGTGGAAGCCGTCGTCATCCATGGCTCGTCCCTGTCGTCAGGTGGATGTCACGCGCCGGCGACGTCGTCGACCGGGGCGAAGGCGTCAGCCAGTGCCTGGTCGCTCAGCTCGGCGACCCGGGCGCGGACGTGCTCGGTCCACTCGCGTCGCGCCCGCCCGCGCGGCTCCTCGGGTGGGTCGATCGGCGGCCCGAAGTGCACCGCGAGCGCACCCGGCGCCGGGCGGCGCGGCGCCGGCCGTCCGCCTCGGGGCCACACGGCCGCCGCACCCCGGATGCCGACCGGCACCACCGGGACGTGCGCGGCGTGCGCGATGCGTGCCAGCCCGCTGCGGAAGCGGAACAGCTCGCCGGTGGGGGTGCGCGTGCCCTCCGGGAACAGCGCCACGATGTCGCCGGTCCGCAGGACCGCCGCGACGCGCTCGATCACGGCTGTGTCGGCGCGGCCGCGCTCGATCGGAACCATTCCCATGGCGACGTTGAACGCGCCGAACAGCCCGCGTGCCAGCTCCTGCTTGCCCAGGTACGACACCGGGCGGGGACAGACCGCTGACAGCACGTAGTTGTCCAGGTTCGACGTGTGGTTTGCGGCCAGCAGCACGCCGCCGGTCGGCGGGACGTGGTCGACGTCGGTGACGGTCGGTCGCAGCAGACGGCGGATCGGCGGCGCCGCCACGCGATGCATGACGCGCAGCGCGGTGGTCGTCATGCCGGCGCGCGGGCAGTGGCACGCCGGGGCCTGGCGGTGCGTCCTCCGACCATCGTCATGCGAACAGCCCGCCGTCGACCTGCAGGACCGCACCATTGACGTACCTCGCCCCCGGGGAGCACAGGAAGCGGACCGCGGCCGCCACCTCGTCGACGGTGCCGAGCCGGCCCGCGGGCACCCGTTCCACCAGCCCCGATGCGTCGACCGCCTCGGTCATCGCGGTGTCGATGAACCCCGGCGCGACGACGTTGGCCGTGATGCCACGCTTGCCGACCTCGCGCGCGATGCTCTTGGTCATGCCGACCAGTGCCGCCTTGCTCGCCGCGTAGTTCGCCTGGCCGGCGTTGCCGTGCAGGCCGACGACACTCGACATCATGACGATCCGCCCGGACCGCGCGCGCAGCATCCGCCGAAGCGCCGCACGCGTCAGGGCGAACGCGGCTGCGACGTTGACCTGCCAGGTCAGTGCGAAGTCGTCGTCGGACATCGTCATCGCCAGGCCGTCCGCGGTGACGCCGGCGTTGTTGACCAGTGCCGCCAGTCCACCCACGTCGTCAGCCGCCGCCGCCAGCGGCCCCGGGTCCTCGCGCAGGTCGGCGCCGACCACACGCGTCTCGATGCCATGCTCCGCACACCGCTGCGCGACCTGCTCGGCGCCCTCCCGGTCACGCCCGTAGTGCACGATCACGTCGTAGCCGTCCGTGGCCAGCCCCTCGGCGATCGCCGCCCCGATGCCCTTGGACGATCCGGTGACCAGCGCCCAGCCGCTCACCGCCCACCACCGGGCAGGTCGTCGGGCGTGATCACAGTCTGGCGGTCCAGCGACCGGTCGGTCCGCTTGACGAGCCCGGTGAGGACCGGCGATGGGCCGAGCTCGACGACCGATGCCACCCCCAGCTCAGCGAAGGTCGCGACGGTCTCACGCCAGCGCACCGGGGAGGTGAGCTGCGCGCGCAGGACCGCGGGCCAGTCGCCGGCGTCGGTGTGTGGGCGCGCGTCGACGTTCGACACGACCGGCAGGTCGGCCGCCGTGAACGTCGCCGCGGCCAACGCCGCACCGAAGGGCTCGACGGCCGGCTCCATGTGGGGGCTGTGGTAGGCCGCGCCGACCTGCAGGGTCACGACCTTGCCGCGCTCACCGGTCGCCGCGAGCGCCTCGCGCAGGCGGTCGAGATCGGCAGGGGCGCCGGCAGCCACCAGCTGGCCGGGCGCGTTGTCGTTGGCGACGTGGGCGCCGACCTTGTCGCATGCCGTCGACACGACCTCGACCGGGTAGCCCAGGCAGGCGACCATCGTCCCCGGACGTTCGTCGGCGGCGTCCTGCGTCGCGAGCGCCCTCGCGTCGACCAGCCGCAGCCCGTCGGCGAAGCCCAGCACGCCTGCGGCGACCAGTGCGGCGTATTCGCCGAGCGAGTGCCCGGCCGTCACGTGGGCCTGCGCCCCGGCGGCGCGCCACGCCTCGTGCTGCACGACGAAGTGGACGAACAGCGCGACCTGGCAGTTCAGCGGCACCCGCAGCTCGTCCTCGTCTGCGTCCAGGCCGAGCCGCGTGACGTCCCGGCCCAGCAGATCATCCGCCTCGGCCCACCGCGAGAACGATGGTTCGTTCCGCCAGGGCTGCGCCATGCCGGCGCGCTGACTGCCCTGTCCAGGGAAGACCACCGCGACCGTGTGATCGGCAGAGGTCACTGACTCACCTTTCGTCGGCCCGCTGCGGGCAGCCTAGTACGCCCGCCACGGGGACCCGCGGACGGACGGCGCCCCGTGCGCGGTGGGGCGGACGAGCCCCGCGATCCGCCGCCGTCCGCGGCGTGGTCGTCGCCCGAACTCGTGGCGGGCAGCGCGGAGTCGGTGGACCCCCTCAGCGTCCACCGAATCCCCGCGCAGATTGTTGTAGTGCGACGTCGCGGCGGTGTCAACGTCGCCGACGACGCGGCGGGCGGCGCTCGTCAGAGCAGGGCGGCGCCCGACGGGATGGCCACGTCGACGGCCATCGCGCCGAACAGCAGGGCGATGTAGGTGATCGAGTAGCGGAACGACGCATGCGCGGCGGTGGCGTCGGGCGACCGCCACAGCCGGAAGGACGACACGATGTAGCCGGCGCCCAACGCGATCGCGCTGACGAGGTAGAGCAGGCCGAGCTCGGCGACCGCGCCGAACATCAGCGAGACGGCGACGAGGAGCACCGTGTAGAGCAGGATCTGGCGCGTCGTCTCGGCGACCCCCATCACCACCGGCAGCATCGGGATGCCAGCGCGCTCGTAGTCCCGGCGGTAGCGCAGCGCCAGCGCCCAGAAGTGCGGCGGCGTCCAGGCGAAGACGATGGCGAACAGCAGCAGCGCCGGCAGCTCGATGGTGCCGGTCACGGCGGCCCACCCGACCAGCACGGGCACGCAGCCGGCCGCCCCACCGATCACGATGTTCTGCGCCGTCCGCCGCTTGAGGCCCATGGTGTAGACCAGGACGTAGAACAGGTTCGCCGCGATCGCGAGCACGGCGGCGAGCATGTTCACGGTCACCGCGAGCCACACGAAGGCGATGACCCCGAGGCCGACGCCGAACCGCAACGCGCTACGGGTGGGCACCTCGGACCGCACCAGGGGGCGGTGTGCGGTGCGGGCCATCAGCGCGTCGATGTCGCGGTCGACCCAGCAGTTGATCGCGTTGGCGCTGCCCGCCGCGGCTGCGCCGCCAACCGTCGTGGCCACCATCAGCCACAGCGACGGGACGCCGCGGGCGGCGACGAACATGGCCGGGATCGTCGTGACGAGCAGCAGTTCGATGATCCGCGGCTTTGTCAGCGCGACGTAGACGGCGACCGATCGCCGCCGCGGATGTGCTGCTGCGGACGGCTGCACGGTCAGTGTCGCGTGACCGTCGGCAACCGGGCGAACGTGTTCGTCGGTCTGCTCCATCATCGGCGCCGCCAGTCTAGTGGCACCGTGACGCGCAGCCATCCACGTGGGGCGCCGAATCAGTGACCGGCGCGGTTCGGCCGGTCGGCACCGCGGGTACAGCTGTCGGGGACACGGGGCAGGCACCCGACCGTGTGTCTCGAAGTCTCACCGCGAACCCCACAGGAGCACACCCATGCGATCCGACCAGCGTCGAGAGCTCGCGCAGCAGTTGCGCGTCGACACTGTGCGCGCACCTGCCGTCACCGGCTCCGGCCACCCGACGTCAGGCATGTCGGCCGCCGAGCTGATGGCGGTGCTGTTCGACGGCTACCTCCGCTACGACTTTGACGATGCCGGCAACCCCCGCAACGACCACCTCATCTTCTCGAAGGGCCACGCGACACCGCTGCTGTACGCGCTGTACAAGGCGGCAGGTGCGATCGACGACGACGAGCTGATGACCTACCGCCTGCGGGGCAGCCGGCTCGAGGGGCACCCGACCCCGGTGCTGCCGTGGGTCGACGTCGGCACCGGCTCGCTCGGCCAGGGACTGCCGCTCGGCGTCGGCATCGCGCTGGCGGGCAAGAAGCTCGACCGCCTGCCGTACCGGGTCTGGGTGCTGTGCGGGGACAGCGAGATGGCCGAGGGCTCGATGTGGGAGGCCTTCGAGCGTGGAGCGTTCGAGCAGCTCGACAACCTGACCGCGATCATCGACGTCAACCGCCTCGGCCAGCGTGGGCCGACCCAGTACGAGTGGGACACCGACGTGTACCGGCGACGCGCGGAGGCGTTCGGCTGGAACGCCATCGAGATCGACGGCCACGACGTCGACGCGGTCGACCAGGCCTACGCGGAGGCGGTCGGAACCAGCGGACAGCCGTCCGTGGTCATCGCGCGGACCGTCAAGGGCAAGGGCGTGGCCGCAGTCGAGAACGTCAACGGCATGCACGGCAAGGCGCTCAACGACGTCGACGCCGCGATCGAGGAGCTCGGTGGGATCCGGGACATCCGAGTGTCGGTCCGCGCACCGGAGGGTGACGACAAGCCCCACGTCTTCGCCGCCGGGGGCGGCGAGCTGCCGACCTGGGAGGTCGGCGACACCGCGGCCACGCGCGAGGCGTACGGCGCGGCGCTGGCAGCCCTGGGCAGCATCCGCGGCGACGTCGTCGTGCTCGACGGTGAGGTCAGCAACTCGACCAGGACCGAGGAGTTCAAGGAGGCGCATCCCGAGCGGTTCTTCGAGATGTACATCGCCGAGCAGCAGATGATCGCCGCCGCGGTCGGCATGGACGTCCGTGGCTGGGTCCCGTACGCGTCGACGTTCTCGGCATTCACCAGCCGCGCCTACGACTTCGTGCGCATGGCTTCGGTCAGCCGCGCGAGCATCCGTGTCAGCGGATCGCACGCCGGTGTCGAGATCGGACAGGACGGGCCGTCGCAGATGGGTCTCGAGGACATCGCCGCGTTCCGCGCCATCCACGGTTCGACCGTGCTGTACCCGGCCGATGGCAACGCCACGGCCAAGCTCGTCGCCGCGCTCGCCGATCGCGAGGGCGTCAGCTACCTGCGCACCACACGTGGAGGCACGCCGGTCGTCCACGCCGCCGATGCCGACATCACGATCGGCGGCAGCGCGATCCTGCGTTCGTCCGACGACGACGTCGTCACCGTGTGCGCGGCCGGTATCACACTGCACGAGGCGCTCGAGGCGGCCGACCTGCTCGCCGACGACGGCATCGCCGTGCGGGTGATCGACTGCTACTCGGTCAAGCCCCTGGACGCCGCGACCGTCCGCGCCGCGGCCGAGGCGACGGGCGGTCGTGTCGTGACCGTCGAGGACCACCGGCCCGAAGGTGGACTGGGCGACACGGTGCTCGACGCGCTGGCCGACACAGGGCTGCCACTGCACGTCCGCAAGCTCGCGGTGCGCACCATGCCAGGATCAGCGACCTCAGACGAGCAGCTCGCCGACGCGGAGGTCGATGCCACGGCGATCGCAGCCGCGGCGTGCGAGCTGGCTGGAAAGGCGTAGCCATGAACCCGCTGCAGCAACTCGACGTCATGGGCCAGGCCGTCTGGCTCGACAGCATCAAGCGCTCCTACGTTGGCGAGGACGGCTACATCGCCGGGCTGATCCGAGCAGGCGAACTACGCGGGCTGACGTCGAACCCGTCGATCTTCGACAGCGCCCTGGGCAGTGATGACAGCTACGACGAGCAGCTGCGTGCGTTGCACGGTGCGGACGCCCGCGACGCGCTCTGGTCGATCATGAAGCGCGACGTCCAAGACGCGTGCGACGAGTTCCTCGCGCTGTGGGACGACAGCGACGGCCGCCACGGTCAGGTGTCCATCGAGCTCGACCCGCACAGCGCCTACGACACCGAGCAGTCGGTGTCGGAAGGCCTCGCGCTGTTCGCCGAGATCGACCGCCCCAACCTTCTGGTCAAGGTGCCCGGCACCGAGGCGGGCCTTCCGGCGATCACGCGGTTGCTGGCAGGGGGCGTCAACGTCAACGTGACGCTGCTGTTCAGCGTCGCGCGCTATGACGCGGTGATCACCGCGTTCATGGACGGGGTGCGCCAGCGACTCGACGGCGGCGGTGACGTCAGGCGGCTGACCAGCGTGGCGTCGTTCTTCGTCAGCCGCGTCGACAACAAGGTCGACGACCTGTTCGACGAGGGCGTCCAGCCCGCCGCGCCGTTGACGGCCGGCGTCGCGAATGCCCGGCTCGCCTACGACCTGTTTCTCCGGCGGTTCGGGGACGGCGGCCAGTTCGCCGACCTGGCCGCCGCGGGCGCGCGGGTACAGCGGCCGTTGTGGGCCTCGACGTCGACGAAGAACGATGCGTACTCCGACGTCATGTACGTCGAGCAGCTCGCGGCACCCAAGACCGTCAACACGATGCCGGAGGAGACGATCGAGGCGACGCGCGATCACGCCGACGTCGTTGATCGCGTGACCAGGCGCGCTGACGAGGCGCGCGCACAGCTCGATCGGCTCCGCGAGGAGGGCATGGACCTCGATCAGATCACCAAAGAGCTCGAGGCCGAGGGCGTCGAGAAGTTCGAAGCTGCCTTCGAGTCGGCGGTTGACACGGTCGCTCAGCACGTCACCTGACCCAGCGTGGCAGCCCGAGCCGGTCACCCGGCACCCGCTGCCACACCGAACCGACCGTGGCAACCCGAACCGACCACCGGCACGGCAGCCACGTTGCGTCAAGCCTCCCACGTGGGAGCGTCGACCTCCCGGACCCGGCCATCCTCGTCGAGGACGACATAGCGGTTGAAGCTGCGGACGAACCAGCGGTCGTGGGTCACGGCCATCACGGTGCCCTCGAACTGCTCCAGCCCCCGTTCCAGCGCCTCGGCGCTGACCACGTCGAGGTTGTCGGTCGGCTCGTCGAGCAGCAGCAGCGTCGTGCCCGACAGCTCCAGCAGCAGGATCTGGAACCTCGCCTGCTGACCACCGGACAGCAACTCGAATGGCGCCGACGCCGCGTCGTCGAGCTCATACCGGCGCAGCGCTGCCATGGCCGGCCCGCGTTGCTGCGCGGCGTCCTCCCAGAGGATGTCGAGCAGGCTGCGGCCGACCAGCTCCGGGTGATCATGCGTCTGCGAGAAGTGACCGGGCACGACCCGCGCGCCAAGGCGCCACTGTCCCGTGTGCGCGACCGCCGGCCTGGCCGGATCTCCGGCGAGCAGCCGCAGCAGGTGCGACTTGCCGGTGCCGTTGCGTCCCAGCACGCCCACGCGCTCACCGTAGTAGACACCCAGGTCGAAGGGCTCGGTGAGCCCCGACAACGCCAGGCCGGTGCAGATGATCACCTTGTCGCCGGTGCGCCCGCCACGGAGCCGCATGCTGACGCGCTGCTCGAGTGGCGGTGCTTCGGGCGGGCCCGCCTGCTCGAACTTGCGCAACCGCGTCTGCATCGCCCGGTAGCGTGAGGCCATGTCCGGAGACCGGGCGGCCTGCTGCTGCAGCGTGCGGACCAGCGCCTTCATCCGCTCGTGCTCACGCTTCCACTGCCGCAGCATGTCGTCGAGTCGCGCGTGCCGTGCGCGTCGCGCCACGTCGTACGTCGCGAACCCGGCCCCGTGTGTCCATGCGATCCCGCCCTCGAGCGTGACGATCCGCGTGGCGGTCTGCGCCAGCAGCTCGCGGTCGTGGCTGATGTAGAGCACGGTCTTCGGCGTGTCGCGCAGTGCCTGCTCGAGCCACAGCTTGCCGGGCACATCGAGGTAGTTGTCCGTTAGGGGCGAGCCATGCGACATGCGGGGTACGCGTTTCCGCAGGTCACGGGCATGCGGCGAAGCTGCACTATCGTCGACCAGCGTTCGGACCCTCAGTGACCCGGCGCCGGAGAGAGCCAGCCCGGGTCCGGCCGACACCATGGGAGGGTGCCGACATGAACAGTGAACAGCATGACGACGAGATCGGCCAGCAGCTGGCCGATGATCAGGACGTACTCGACGAGCTGCACGCGGTCCGCAACACCGTCGTCGCCATCAGGGCGGTCCTCAGCGTCGGCGAACCCGACCACCGAACCCGCTGCCGCGACGCCGCAGCAGCCCTACGTAGCCTGTTGAGCGTACCTACCGATCGACCGGCTGCGTGGGAAGCGGAACCCGTCCAGCGGCTCGAGGAGCCTCTGCGCGACGTCCTGGCCGTCCTCGACGGGGCCGACCGGTGACGGGCGAGCACATCGCGTACCTCGTGTGCCGCAGCCTGGTCACCGAAGCGGAGATCGCGTCGTGTGACAAGGCGTCGACGGTGTACCGCGACCGGGTGGCTCTGCTGGCGGTCGACCGTGACGGCGGCCGGTGGCGGATCCACGTGATGTCCGAACCGTGGGCGGCACCAGCCACCTGAGACACCCTTACCACGGTAGGGATTGGGAGCCCCTCGGCGGCGTTGCCGGGGGGTTCTACCGTTGACGCGGGTCGAACGGGTGTTCTAGCGTCGGGGTATGGCCCCGCTTCAGCCTCGCCGCGACGGGTGCGCCGTCATCGGCCGCGCTCAGGGTGGACAATGGGGGCTGCCGTGTGACCAGCCGGCGACGGTCCGCGCCGTGTGGCGGTTCGACAAACCCGGACGAGAGCGGATCCTGCTGTGCGGCGAGC